>JAZSQT010000090.1:0-5162 GCA_045538075.1 Mucispirillaceae bacterium | reverse complement strand
TTAATAAAAGCTGGTGCTTTCGATAGTTTAGGCAAGAATAGGAGACAATATTTACAAGTAATTAACGAATGTCTCGACGAAGGGTATAAATTAGCTAAAATCCATGAAAAAGGTGAGTTTACTTTAGAAGATTTTATGGACGATGAAGATAACGAGGAATTTTATCCAGATGTTACAGAAATGCCAGAAAAAGAATTGCTTAAAATGGAAAAAGAAGTATTAGGCTTCTATTTTTCTGGACACCCATTAAAAGAGTTAAACAATTTTATTAAAGCAATAGGCGTTAGAAGTTATGAGATAAAAAATATTGATGTTGATGAGGCCGTTACTACTGCAGGTATGATTAAAGCTATTAGGCACCATATTACTCAAGCAAAAAAAGAAAAAATGGCATTCATTACCTTAGAAGATTTAGAAGGTGAAGTAGATGTTATTGTATTTCCAAGAGTATATAGTAAAATAGTTCATCTTTTAGTAGAAGATAATATTATTGTAGTAAAAGGGAAAGTCAACAAAAATGGCAATGATGAAGAAAGTTGTTCAATTAGAGCAGAAGAAGTATATGATTTAGGGGAAGGCTTAGAGCATTCTACAAAAGGTGTTACACTACGTTTTGATTTAGATAATTTAACTAAAGATAGAGTGTTTCAAATAAAAACTGTATTATCAAAACATAGTGGTAGTTTGCCAGTTAGGGTATCTCTTGAAAAACCTCATAATTTTCGTGTTATGTTAAAACTGTCAGAAGAATTTAGAATAAGGCCAACGGTAGATTTTTTATATAGTTGCAATAATATTCCTGGTTTTATAGAGGCAGAGGCAATTACTTTTAGAGATAGAATTTTTGCATCAGAAGAAATTTTTGAAGAAGCTGAATAAATTTATTGTATATCTGGAGTTTTTATGAAAAAAGTGCTTACTGTAGCAGGTAGTGATAGTGGAGGGTGTGCTGGAATACAGGCAGATATTAAAACAATATCATCTTGTGGCGTATTTGCAATGAGTGCTATTACTGCCGTTACAAGCCAAAATACGTTAGGTGTTACCCATATTGAAGAATTAAGCAAAAAATCAATTAGAACCCAAATAGAAGCAGTATTATCTGATATTGGAGCAGATGCAGTTAAAACTGGAATGTTATCATCAGAAAATATTATATATACCGTTGCTGAAACCTTTAAAGATTGTAAAGTAAAAAATTACGTTTTAGATCCAGTCATGGTTGCTTCAAGTGGAGCAAGGCTTCTGCAACAATCGGCTATTAATGCACTAATTAAAGAATTAATACCTTTATCAAGAATTATTACTCCAAATGTTTTAGAAGCAGAAGTATTAGCTGGCATAAAAATAGATGGAGAAGTTACTGTCAAAAAAGCATGCCATATTATTAGGGAAATGGGTGTTAAAAATGTGTTAATAAAAGGTGGGCATTTTTCTGGCGAAGAAAGTAATGACACCTTATATGACGGTAAAAATTTTATACTTTTTCCATCAAAGAGGATTGATACAAAAAATACCCACGGAACAGGTTGCACTTATTCTGCTGCTATTGCTTCTTTTCTTGCAAAAGGATACCCATTGTATGATGCTGTAGGATATGCAAAAGATTATATTACTAAAGCAATAACTTCTGGAGCAGAATATAAAATCGGCAAAGGTAATGGACCTGTTGACCATTTTTTTTGTTTGCGTTAAAGGGATATTATAGACGGTTATTAAATGTCATACGATTGTTACGACGATTTTGCATTCTTTTATAATAAGTATTGGACTTTTTCTATGCCATACGCATTAGAAAAGGTGTTAAAAAAAATACTTTTTCCAGTATTGCCTAAAAAAGCAAGTGTTATAGATTTATGTTGTGGCACTGGTAATATGGCAGATATTATAAGTAAATACGGTTTTAATGTTTATGGTGTAGATGGCTCATTAGCTATGCTTGCTTATGCAAAAATTAATGCACCAAAAGTAGAGTTTATCCATCAAGATATTAGAAATTTAGATATTGAAGAAAGGTTTGACTGTTCTACTTGTCTTTTTGATAGTATCAATCATATAATAGAACCAGAAGATGTTATAAAAACTTTTTCTAATGTATATAACATTCTAAAAGATAAAGGGGTATTTATCTTTGATGTAAATTCTGAAACTGCTGTTCAAAAATCTGCAGAAAAAGAATTTCATGCAGTAGATAAAGATGATGTTTGTATTTGCAATGCTTCTTACGATATGAAAGATAGAATGACAACTTTTTATATTACAACATTTCTGTTAGATAATGGAGTATGGAATAGAAGTGATATAAAAATTTTAGAAAAATATTATAGTAACCAAGAAATACTATCTATGTTGCATGCCTCTGGATTTTCTAAAGTTACTATATACGATGGCTGTATAGATTTAAATATAAAATTTTTGAAAGAGCGAAATTTTTTTATGGCAGAAAAATAATTATTAATAATACAGGTTAATTATGGCTAAAATATTGATGGTTTTTGCTTTTTTTATATTATCTTTTAACATCTCTTACGGAGATAACACTTATTACGGCATAGGCTACGGCAAAAATAGAGATGAAGCTAAAAAAGAAGCATTAAGTGATTTATCTTCATCAATAAAAGTGCAAGTTTATTCAAAACATCAGCAAGAAAGTATCGTAGAAAATAGCGACTTAAAATCTCTATACTCATCAAGATTTATAAAATTAGTATCAAATTTATCATTTATAAACCCAACTATAGATTATTTTGAAGAAAAAGATTTAATAAAAGCTGTGGTTTCAATTAATAATCCAGAAGAATATATTAAAAAACTTAAAAGTCTAACGGCAAAAATCAATTCATTAACGTCTTTTTCTGATAACGATAGAAGTGATATAGTATATAGAAGTATAGAAAAAGCTATGCCTATATACATTGAATACGAAAATTATGAGCATATTATAATTTTTTTAGGCTATAAAGAATATCCAAAACCGAGATTATCATCAGTAGAGGCACGCAAAAAGTTAATAGAGATAGGACAAACTCCTCCAAGTCTTGAAATAGCAGCAGAAATTTTGTCTAAACCAATGCTTGCTAAATCTAACATTTACGTTGCTTATCCTGTTTACGCAGGTAGTCAAGAAGTAACACCTTTTTCTATGATGTTTAAAGAAATTTTAGACGGAAAAGTAAAAAGTAACAAAAATAAAGACTCAGCAAGCTATACAATGGCTTGTTTTTACGTTACTCCAAATAGCGATGTAGTAGTAAATTGTTCTTTGATATCTGGAGGTAGCATAACTGTTGCTTCATCAGTAGTTAAAATACCGTCGTTATTAGTAAAAGGTATAAAAACGAATGTTTCTAACAAAAATATAGTTAGTTTAGTTAATAATTACGATAATTCAAATGCTGATTTGAGAGTAAATTTAAAAATGTCATCGGCAAGTAATTCAACTATATTGCAAAAAGGCGACAATATTACGTTATTAGTAAAAGCAAATAAAAAATCGTATTTATATTTTGCTATTCATGGCTATAATATGGAAAAATCAATATCAAATATATTAAGTTTTTCTAAAGGCACTACTTTTATAAAAGAAATCAAAGAAAATGACGCAAATAAATGGATCTCATTAGGTGTTTGGCAACTGCCTGATATGGTGGGCAATTATACTATCCAAGTTTTTGCTACAGATACAAAACCAACTCTTGATATTTTACCAAAATATGCTCACAATAATTATAATATACTGCCAGAAACATCAGAAAATGTTGTTAAAGATTTGTTAGAAAAATTTTCTTACCATAAAGGTGATAAATATACTACTTCAGTTAATTATACTGTTATTGGAAGCAAAAAATGAAAAAAATTGTGTTATTATTAGTTATTTCTTTTTTTAGTATAAAAACGTATGCCTCTACTGTAGTTGATACTGATGGAAGTTATGCTGTTACATCTTTAAATGCTTGTGGAGATTATTTGGTAATGGGGCATTTTGACGGAAAGGTAAGAATTTTTGACCCATTTAAATCTAAATTAATAGGTTCATTAGCAGGCCATACGAAACAAGTTACAAACATATCGTCAGATCTTTTTTGTAGATACCTTTTTACTTCATCTCAAGACGGTTCTTTAATTTTTTGGGATATTAAAAATGGTAAAAATTTAAAAAAGATATTTAAACCAGGAGTTGTTTATAGGGCAAGTTCTCTTTCTGCATCTGGAAAATATGCTTTTGCTTCTTTTGCTTCAACAGTTTATGTCTGGGATACTTCTACGTGGGAAAATGTATATATATGGGAAAGAATAGACGGTGATGTATATAGCATAGCTATAAACGAAACAGAAAAAATTGCAGCTTTAGGAGGCAAAAACGGTAAAATTAATATTTATTCTGTGCCAGACGGTAAAAAAATAAAAACATTGCAAGCCGGTAATGAAATAGTTTCGTCTTTAGATTTTGCCGTTAATTCAGATTTATTAATTAGTGGTGGCTACGATAAAACGGCTCGTGTTTGGAATGTGTATAACGGCACTATAGTTAAAGAATTTTCTCGTCATAATGATACTGTTAGGGCTGTTGCTGCTTCAAAGGGTGGCAAATTTTTTGCAACTTGTGGCGATGATGGGTTAGTGGCATTATGGAATATATCGGGTAATGGTGAAAATTATGCACCATCAGGTAGCTTGCCTGCAACTGCTTTAGCCCTTGATGATAATTTAAGATTTTTAGCAAGTGGAAAGGGTGCAATCTTTCAAGAAAATAAGTATGCTACATTATGGTTTCCAAGTTATAGAAACCAATCAAGAAAAATATACGTTTTTAGAGATGCCTTAGCAGTTTTATCAAATAATGGTTACGTTGATGGTGCTGGTAGTTTTGCCTCTTATATTACAATTTATAGTGGTGGCAGGCATTATCCTTTTGCCCAAGTAGCAAAAAAATATAATAGACCAGATAAATTAATTATCAAAAAAGAAGGAAAATACATTAGTAAAAAAATCAAACCAGCAAAAGTTGAAATTATTGATAATAACAAATCTTTACTAACACCAGTAAATTAATAAGCGTATATAGTATTATATGTTGAATGAGTATAACGTATAAAATTGTATATTTCTTCAAAATAGAAGTTAATTCCATTAATATTAAAAGTAGCTATCAGAAATAGAAT
>JAZSQT010000048.1:0-5373 GCA_045538075.1 Mucispirillaceae bacterium | reverse complement strand
TTTATTTTTTCAATTTCATTTATTGGTGTAGTTTTATCTATCGGACAAATAGTGCCACCAGATAAATGTATTGCTAATATTGTTATTATATATGCAACATTTTGAGTATTTTCAATAATAACAGTATCTTCTTTTTTTAATCCTTTTTCGTATAATTTATTTGCCATATAATGAATTGATGAAATTAATTCATTATAAGTTATTTTATGAAAATCAGAGATTATTGCATATTTATCGCCAATATTTTTTGAATGGTTTATTATTTTTTCAATTATAGTCATTTTAATGCCTAATTATATTTTTTATTTTTTTCCAACACTCATCAAAACCATCATTTTCTGGACTTTTTACTTTTCCCATTTCAGACTTTACTGGATTATCAAACAATAAATAGCCATCTTCTTTTAATATAAAAAATTTAGTAGCAAGAGATATTGCTTCAATAATACTATGGGTAACAAATAAAACAGTTATTTCATTATTTGCTTTATGCCAAATATCAACAAGTTCTTTTCCTAAAGAACTTCTCGTATCGGCATCAAGGCTTGCAAAGGGTTCGTCCATTAATATAACTGATGGATTTTGAGCCAATGCTCTTGCTATTGCAACTCGTTGTTTCATACCTCCAGATAATTGATGTGGATAGTAATTCTTAAAATTAGTAAGTCTAACTAAATCTATATAATTATTGACTATTTCAATTTTTTCTTTATCTGGAATATGTTGTGAATTAATTTTTAATGGATAAATAATATTTTCAAATACTGTTTTCCATGGAAAAAGTTGATCAAAAGATTGAAATACCATAGTAGCTATTGGACTTGGTTTCTTAATATTTACTCCATTTATTAAAATTTCTCCAGAAGTAGGTTGCTCAAAGCCTCCTATACAACGTAACAGTGTGCTTTTACCAGCACCAGAAACTCCTAAAATTACTAAAAATTCACCTTTTTTTATGGATAAATTAATATTAGATAATACATTAATCTTTTGATTATTATTTATAAATGATTTAGAAATATTTTTAATCTCAATTAAATTACTCAAGATACCATACCCCATTTTTTTACGGTATTTTTTTCTGTTATGCTAAAAAAAGTATCTTCTATCAAAATCCCTATAAACATTAATATAATTAAAGTAGCAAACATTCCTGGCATATCAAAATAGCTTCTTTTTAAATATATATCCCAACCTAAACCACCTGTAGAACCAGCTGCACTAAAAATCATTTCTGCAGCAATTAATGCTCTCCATGCTCTTGCCCAGCCATTTTTAATACCCATTAATATATTTGGTAAAGCAGCAGGTATATATACATCTTTTATTAATTGTAACTTTGATAAACCTATATTATTTCCAACTTCTTTATATATCTTAGGTATAGTATCAAAACCGGCTGTGATACTTAAAATTGTAGGCCATAATATAGAATGAACCATAACAAAAATAATAGATGCTTTTCCTACACCAAACCACAAAATAGCAATAGGAAGTAGTGCAATAGACGGTAAAGGATCAAAAATTGATATTAAAAACTTTGTAAAATCTTTCATTGTATTATTGGTAACTGATAAAACAATAAAGATTATTGCTATAGCAAAAGAGAGCAATAACCCTAAAAATATCAAATAAAGAGTATAACCAGTTTTAATTATTAAACTACCATCTATAATTTCTTTTATGAGTGTTTTAAATACTGTAATAGGAGATGGGAATAAAATTTCTGGAACAATATTTAAAAGGTATATAAATTGCCATAAACATAAAAATATACACATATATAAAATTCTTTTAGTGATTTTATAATTAAGTATATATTTCATTATTATTTACCATGTATAACTTCAGTAGGAGATAACTTTTCACTTCTTTTTTCTATTAATGTTAAAGCATTTTCATACAATAAATTATTAAGATTTAAGTTATTTTTTATATATCCAGTTTCATACATATAATTTTTTAATTCTAATAATCCATATATACTTGTTGTATATTTAGACCCTTCCCAAAATAAAGAACTTTCAACATTATTTCTGTCTATTTTTTCTATTTCTGACACAATATCTAATACTTTTGCATCTTTATTGTTTATAATAGAAATTGCTTCTTGAATTGCTGATATAACTCCTGCGTAAGCAGTAGAATTACTATAAAATTTTTCTGAAGCAACACAAATTATACTTGCATCTCCTAAAGCGTCTTTAATGGATAATATATTTTTAAATCCAGCATTTGCTTCTTTTTCAATGTAGGGCATACTGGCCATATGGGCAGTAATTTCTGTATTACTAACCAAAGCAGTATAAGCATCTGGATTAGCCATTGCTACAAGTTTATTGTCAAAAAAATTCGGATTATTTAATATTTTTTTTGCAGCTATTGATAGAGTAATATGCTGAATAGAACCAATTCCTGGAACAGCAATTTTGTCTGTATCTTTAAAATCTTTAATAGACTTTATTTTATCATTTTTAACCATTAAATTTGATGGTGGAACACTTATTCCCATTGCAATTTTTAATGGAGCACCTTTATCTATAGCAATAATCGCAGGTGGCAATCCCATAAAGCCAATATCTAAATGACCACCAATTAATGCTTCATTCATAGCTGCACCACCTGCAAAAGAATACCATTCTATATTTGCATTAGGTATATGTTTCTTAAATAAATCTAATTTTTCTGCAACATATACGGGAGAATACTGCATACCGTATTGTTTAGCTATGCGTATAGTAATATTTTTTTCTTCTTTTACAGCTATATTATTATCTTTTTTACTAGTAAATTTAATAACAATAATGGCGACAATTATAATAATTAGACTTATAACAAATATCTTTTTCACAATACGCCACCTTTACTTTTTATTAAATTTTCAATTAATTCTTTCGTCTTAAAATTGTCTCGTTTAATATCTGTAATATCAAATTTAATATTGAAAGTGTTTTCAATTTCTTCAACTAACATTACTAAATCAAAACTATCTATCATAAAATCATTTAAAATATCTTTGCTTTTAGAAATGTCAGCATCAGAACGAATATTTTGAAATATTTTAGTTAGTTTCATATCTTCTCCTTAAAAATATTAATTTATGATTCTATCTTTAGGTAATTCTTTTATTAATTCCTTGCCACTATTTAAAACTAAATCATCATAAAAAGCGTTGTAAGCATCTAAAATATTTACTAATTTAAAAGTAAATATATCTTTTTCTTTTTTTAATATACCTTTTTGACTAAGGAAATCTTCGGTACATAAAGTCATAAAATTTTTATTTAAATCTCTAACAAACATAGAATAAGTTTTTCTTTCTGTATTATTATTTTCATCTATGTAATCACTAACAAACTTTTTATGGTATCTATCTTCGTATAATATTGCTTCTTCAACAAAATGGAGAAAAGAAATACCTTGCCCTTTATTAAATATATCAATACTTAAAAATTTAGCTCTATCATATTGGTGCAACATAAAAGCAAAGGGCGAATCACCACCCCAAGCACTTAAGTTTCTTAAAGAAGTGAGAAAATCTTTATCTTTTCCGTAAACTGCAAAAGAGTATATAGGGTGCTTTGTTCTTTTAAAATCATCTCGTTTTAATGCTTCATCACCTAATATACCAACAGAACTTTTAGTTTCTTTGTAAATAAATGGTTTGTTTTTACAAAAGTCGAAATTAAAGGTAGGAATTAAAAGAGTTCCGCCTTGTCCAACGGTTTCAATTAGTGCTTGTAGGAGAATGTTTAAAGATAGTGATTTATAATCAATATTATTTGATGGGGGGGGGTAGGGGTATTATTATAACATTGTTGTTTATACTGGCGAATAAGATTAGTGCAATCAGAAGCTACGTATAAAACATCACCACTTTTAACGCCTATTTTAGTTAAATTATTTATAATATGTTCTTTTAAATTCATTATATTATTAATTCCTATATATCTCAAAAACTCATCGGCAATTATATATTAAAACTTTAATTTTGAAAATATAAAAAAATGCTTGCAAAAATTTAAAATATTTTATATAAAATATTTCCGATATTAAATGCGCTCATAGCTCAATTGGATAGAGCATTTGACTACGGATCAAAAGGTTAGGGGTTCGACTCCTCTTGGGCGCGTTTTTCTTTTTTATCTCTTAATATTACTAAGTATTTCAGATATAATTTATTAAAAATTATGTTTATTAGTTCTTACAATTGTAAATAAGTTTCTTATTTCTGCATTATTTCTATTATATATTTCCATCTCTGATAATTTATTTATATGTTCATTAAAAATTTTACTATTAAATTCACCTATTAGTTTTGGCAAATAATCATAAAGTTTTTTTAAGTATTCAACTTTTTTGTTTATTTTATTAATAGCTTTCAAAATAATAATAGATATGAAAATTATAAGTAAAATAATTGCTGATATTATTAATATGTTAGTCATTTTTATTCTCTTTATCATTTTTATACCAGTTTGGGAAATTACTATCGTAAGCAACTGGTTCTAATCCTGAATAATATAAGGATTTAATTAATTTTAATGCTTCTTTATATTTGTTTGTTAATAAGTTATTATTAGATATAATAAAGTCTATTAAATTATATTTAGTAATGTAAAAATCTTTGCTATTATTTCCTTCATCAAATTTTATATTATTAATTATATTTTTATTAAATACTACTCTTCCAATAACTGGTAAATCAATTTGATAATGAATAAGAATTTGTTTAAAAATTTCTACTTGCATATTAAGTTGATAAATTGGATTAGATATAGACTCACTATTATCGTTGCCTTTACTACGTCTTAAATTTTTACCATCTTCTGTATATTTATAATCATCACTATAATATTTTAACTCAAAAATATATACGGCATAAGGCGTTACAACAATATTGTCAATTTCTATTCTTTTTCTTGTTTGTAACATTAAAAATTTTTTATCATTATTAAAAAAATCTCCTTCAATATGATAAGTAACTTTATAATTAGGGTATATATTGATATATGAACTCCAATAAAGAGCAAAAGTATCTATATTTTTTACTAAAAGATTATTAACTTCAATTTCAAATAGTTCGCCAGCTTCTTTATTATCTTTATATATTGGTTTGTGTAAAATTGATGCAGTTTTTGGTATAATAAAATTATAATAATTTGATTCAATTATAACATTATCTACTTTAATCTCTTTATTAGCACGAATACGTATCTTGTTATCAATAATATTATTATATTTTCGTTTTATTGCAGAAAATATTTTATATGTAATTGCGATAATTATTAAAATAAAAACAAAATATAATAATTTATTATTGATAAACTCAAACATTAAATTAAACTTACTTTTAGTAATTATATTATCTCT
>JAZSQT010000079.1:0-14023 GCA_045538075.1 Mucispirillaceae bacterium | reverse complement strand
AATAGTAATGAAAATTCAAGAAATGCTGATATGAATATATGCCTTATGATTAGAGATGTTAAGGTATATGGTTGCGAATGCGTATCAGATGCAGTTATCCTTGCAGAAACAGTATCTGCAGATGTTATATTCGTTAGATTATTTGCTAATGATATTGACCCTATTAATGACTTAAAGCAAATAATTGATAATCATAAAAATTCTATAGTCGTTGTATCTTTAAATAATATTAAAGATAGTCATATTTATCAAGATATCTTTTTAGAATCTGGAATAACGTCTGTTTTTGTAGATGATATTAATAAAGATAAATTTTTATACGTTATAAAAAATTATATAGATATAGTTAGGCGAAAAAGAGTTAAAATCCAGCAAGACAGATTGTTACTATCATTAAACAGCAATTCTCATTCTTTCATATACGAAGTTAATGGATATAATGATATTTTATCAATGAATAAATTGATAGGTAATCTAAATTTGAATAGTAAGTTCCAAAAAAATCTCGTATTTATTCGTGTATTTTCGTTTTTATACGATTTTTTAATAAAGTGTTTCCTATCTGAAATTAAAATTCATATTGGTTTTATTATAGATACTTACAGAGTTATAGTAGTTTTTCAAAATGATGCTAATATTAGACAAATATTAGAAACGGCAGTATTTTACTCAATTAGTAAAGATTATATTACGAGTGATGAAAATTTTAATAAATTATATATTGATATTTATAACACCCAAAGTTTAACTAATTTTAGTATAATAGAAGATTTGATACCTTTATATAAAAATATTTCATCATTAAACATAGAAGATTTAGCGAAATTTGAAGACGCTATTTCTAATATACCTATTGGTATGACAGATTTAACTCCAATTATCAATATATCTAAATATTTAGAAAACCATTTTGATATATTTTCTTATTTATCAGAATATTTAAGTAGATACAATCCTTCTATAGAAGTTGAATTTGTTAGAGATTTACTAATTGAATTATGTAGAGATATTGATAACTCTGTTTATTCTTTACGTAATGAGATTAAAGCTCATAGTGAAAATATTTTTAAATGCGAAAATATACTTTACGAAGCAATTATAAAATTTCAAGTTATGTTAAATATTTGTCAAAAAAGCAGTATTTAGTTTTCTTTAATTTTTAATATAATTTATTTTTATTAGTATTTGAAAAAATAATTGATATGTGATAAAAAGTATAAAAATTTATTACGAGGATTAAGTAATATGCTTGCGATTATTATGCTTTCAGCTGCTGTTTTAATTTTAGTCGTTGCTGGTGCAGTGCTTGCTTTTAGCAAAAAAGATAATATAATCAATCATAAGAACGTAAAATCAACTGATATAGAATTTGAAACTAAATATGACGAAGTCAAATATATGTATGAAAAAGGTTTAATAAGCAGTGCAGAATACGAAAAACAAATGAAACATATCATTAATTAATGTATCATCACTGTTATAGATAACTGAATACAACCAATTATAAAACCAATTACAAAACCTAAAATATTTATCCATTTAAAATGAATTTTCATAAAAGAAAATAACATTTCTTCCACTTCTTTAAGTGATAAGTTATTTATTTTATCTTCAACAGTTTTTCCAATATTAATTTGGTGTAAAATTTTTGGTAAATTAGTTTTCAATGAAGAAGTAAAATTATCTGTCAATTTAATAGATAATTTTTCGCTATTATTATTAATGTATGTAGAAATATATGAGTAAATTTTATTCTCTAACTCGTTATTATTAAAGGATATTAATATTTTTGATAAATTAAAGCTATTTTCAAGGTTTATAGATAAAAGTTTAAGAATATCTTTTATCGTCATAAAAGATAGAGTTGAAACAAAAAAACTTAAAGTATTTTGTATAGACTTATTAAGTTTATCTTTAAATTCATTTGATGAAATTTTAGTATAAATTTCTCCATTAACTTCATTTATAATATTATTGTTAAATAAATCATCAAGTTTTTTTGATAAAAAGGTATCCATTTCTTTTATAATATTATCTTTTATTGATTTTTTTACTTCATCATTATTTGCAATATCTTCAAGAATTTTTGGCAACTCTTTTTTTGTAATATCTGCAATAGTTTCATTATTTAAAAACATATTTATAAGACCCATTTTCAGAATATCAGAACCATTGCCACCAAAAAAAGAGTCTTTTAAAGATACGATTTTTTCTGCTGCAACTTCTTTAATTCTATCAGAATTACCAGATGATTTAATTAGTTGTAATGCAATATTTGTAATATATTCTGCTATATCTTCCTTTTTAGATAAAATAGATTGTGGCATTATATTTTCAAGATTTTTTCCGGAATTTATAGTGTTATTTATATAAGTAGTTATTTCTGAAGATAAAGTATTTGCAACCATCGGAACAGCAAAATTTGATATTTTTTCTGGCAATGTATTGATGTTTATAATTTCTGTTACTTTCTTTTTTAATAATGTATCAACTAAATCATATCCTATTTTATCAATAAAATCTGAATTATTTGTAATAATCTCTTTAAAATTTATATTTTTTAAGATATTTTTTATATCGTTATCATTAATGTTATCAAGTTTGACTTGAATTTCATTTTTGATATAATTATAAAACTCTTCTTTAGAAATTACTTTAAGCATATCATCATGAGATAACAACTTATTACTAACAATAGCTGCTATTTTATTAGCTAAAATTGGTCTCGTTCTTGGCACTATCCCTTGCCAACCTAACGTGTACCACTTTGGTTTAAATGGTCTAAACAACATTTTTATTGCAAGTTTGTTAGTAAGGTATCCAACGATACCTGTAACGAATGGTAAATATATTATATCAATAATTTGCTGCTGTAACAACTGCACCCTCTCTTAATCCAAAATCTGATATAGTAACTTTATCTAAATTAACTTTTTCCATAATTTCAAGCATCATTAAAGAACCTGGAATAACTAAATCTTGCCTACCATTTTCCATACCTACTATATTAAGCCTTTTGTCGTAATCAGTTTTTGCAATAAAATATAGCAATTCTTTAATGTCATCGTAAGATAATGTATATCCGTTGATTTTTTTCCAGTCGTAATCTTTCATTTTCAATTTTATTGCAGCTATAGTCGTTGCTGTGCCAGCTGTAGCAATAATATTTTCAATACCAGTAGGCAGATTTATATTTTTAAGAAAATCAGATATATAATGCTTACAATCATTTAAATTCTTTAATGCATCATCTTTCATATTAAAGGCATCAACTAATTTAACAACACCTATCTTGTAGCTTTCTGCAAAAAAAACATTATTATCTTTTGTTGCAATAAATTCTGTAGAACCTCCACCAATATCAAAAATTAATGTAGTTCTATCAATATTTAAGGCATTGTTTACGCCTTTATATATGATATTTGCTTCTTCAATACCAGAAATAATTTCTATTGGTATGCCAATTTTTTTAACTTCTTCTATAAATTCATCACTATTTGTTGCTTCTCTAACTGCACTCGTTGCAAAGGCTTTTATATGAGTAACATTATAATTATCTAATATTCTTTTATATTTTGATAACACTTCAAGAGATGATGATATTGAAGAATCTGAAAGTTTTTTACTTTGATTAATGCCTGATGCAAGACGAGTAGTAGCTCGTTCTGATACTAAAAAATCAGTAATTTTTCCGTTACTAACATTGGCAATTAACATTCTAATAGAATTACTTCCAATATCAATGCCTGCAGCTAAAATTTTTTTATCGTTTTTGATATTTTCTAACATTGTTGACGTGCTGCCTATAATCAGATGAAAAAATATGGTTACCTTTTTTATCTGCTACAAAGTATAAATAATTTGTTTTTGCTGGGTTAATTACTGCATTTAACGCAATAATAGATGGATTTGATATAGGTGTAGGAGGTAACCCGTTATGTCTATAAGTATTATATATATTTGATTTATCATGAATATCGTTTTTTCTGATATTTCCGTCAAAAGAAAGATATTTACCGTATATTATGGTAGGGTCTGCTTGTAGTCTCATATTTATTTTAAGCCTATTATGAAAAACAGATGCTACAACTGGTGCTTCTTTTTCTGAATAAGTTTCCTTTTGAACGATAGATGCAAGAGTAACTGCTTCATATAAGGAAAGTCCGTAATATTTTGCTTTTTCTTCAAAATTTGTTGGCAAGTTTTGAAGAAAACCGTTATATAAAGTTTTTAGTATAAGTATATTATCGTAATTTTTAGGGAATTTATACGTTGCAGGATATAAAAACCCCTCAAAAGTTGAAAGGTTTTTACCAGTAACATCTTTTATAATAGATTTATTAAAGGCATCTTTTAAAAAGCTATCTTTTGAAGTTATTTGCAACTTGTCAAGAGTAGAAGCTATATCAAAAACATTATATCCTTCTGGAATAGTAACTTTTATGTGAGATTGTGTGCCATTTTTAATATTTTCAATAAAATCATAAAGAGAAATATTATCTGCTACATAATATCCAAACTTAATTTGACTACCAAATTTCAAAACTTTATCTAAATATTTTCTGAAACCAAATGGAGTATTAATGTCTTGAAATATTTTATTGTATATAGATGCAATTGATTCGCCTTTTTCTATAGTTATTTCTCTATTAACGATAGTGTTGTTAAGGAAATTGCTATTTAATTTAAACCATACTAAAATAGATAATGATATTAAAATAACAAATAAAATTGATAAAATAATTGAATATTTAACAACTTTCAAAAGCTCACCTTATACCTAATAAAATTTTGGTTATACTACCATTTTTACACAAATTTATCAATGTATAAATTATTTCTATATCTTTTATGGTAAGCTCAAATAATTATTACAACGTTAAGATATTCTTTAATACCATAAAAATATTGTTAGTAGATTTATAAGTATTAACAAATAACATTAAATTTTATAGATTACTTCGTCGCTTTGCTCTTCGTAATGACAGTTTTTACGTCTTTAGCTGTTTTAAAGTCATTACGAGACGATTTTAATCGTTGTGGCAAAATACAAATTATACAAAAAATTTCGTCTTAAAATTTTTATCAGCTGTTTTAATAAATAATCTTTATAATTTAAGGCAATAATTTTTACAACTTACATCTCTAAATATTTTTTTATATATTGAAATTATCAAAAATTCATTGTATTATTCATTTCTTAAAAAATATTATTATAGTAAGTGATTATTATGGTTTTTAGTTCTTTTACTTTTTTAATTATCTTTCTTCCTTTTACGTTGGTTGTATATTTTATATTGCCTCACAAACATCGTAATTTATTTTTGTTGATAATGAGCTTAATTTTTTACATGTGGGGCAGTCCTCAATATTTGCTTGTTATGATAGGAGTAATTATAGCTAATTACTTTTTTGGTATTTATATAGACAAGGCTAATGGGGGGGGGGTCTAATAGAAAATATGTTTTAATAGCTGGTATAATAGTAAATGTATTAGTTTTATTTATATTCAAGTATTTATCTTTTACCTTAAATAATATTAGTAATTTTATTGCATCAATAGGTTTTGATAGTTGGAAATACATAGATATAGCACTACCAGTAGGAATATCCTTTTATATATTTCAAAGTATAAGTTATCTTGTAGATGTATATCGCCATGATGCTCCCGTCCAAAAGAATTTTAAAAATTTAGCATTATTTATTTCTATGTTTCCACAGCTTGTAGCTGGTCCAATAGTTCGTTATAATTCTATAGCAAGTGATATAGAAAAAGAAAGAAGAATATCATTAGATGCTTTTACTTTAGGTTTGCAAATATTTTTAATAGGGTTAGCAAAAAAAGTATTAATAGCAAACAATATGGCAATAGTAGCAGATAATATATTTGGTCAAAATCCAGAATATATTTCACCTTTAATTGCATGGCTTGGTGCAGTATGTTACGCATTGCAAATTTATTTTGATTTTAGTGGTTATTCAGATATGGCAATAGGTCTTGGTATAATATTTGGCTTTAAATTTCCTCTTAACTTTAATTATCCCTATATTGCATTAAGTATAACAGATTTTTGGAGAAGGTGGCATATATCTTTATCAAGTTGGTTTAGAGATTACGTATATATTCCATTAGGTGGTAATAGAGTAAAAGTATCAAGAATGTATATAAATTTATTTATAGTATTTGCAGTAACTGGAATATGGCATGGTGCTAATTGGACTTTTTTAGCATGGGGATTATTTCATGGATTATTTTTAGTTATAGAAAAAATTACTGGCTTACACAAAGTAGAAAGGTTTAAAATTATCCGTTGGGCTATTACTATGGTAATAGTATTAATTGGTTGGGTTATATTTAGAGCAGATAATATTACTTATGCAGGCAAATATATTGCATCAATGTTTGGATTTGGTTTTTCTGGTTCAGAGCTTTTAGACTATAAAGTATTATTTGGAAAATTATCTTTTGCAATAATGATGATACTTGCTTTTATTGGTGCTACTCCAGTTGTTAAAAATACAATATTTAAAGGTGTAGATGCTTTTAACCCTCAAAAAGTATCAAGTTTATTATGGATATTTCAAAGTGGTATTCTCGTTGTATCATTAATTGTTGTGTATATATTTTTAGCAAATTCTACTTATAACCCTTTTATTTACTTTAGATTTTAGTGGCATAAAAATGATAGATAAGATTATAAAAATTTCTTTCGTAATATTGATATTTTCCATATTATTTAGTGGATTATTATTTTTTGATTTTACAAGGGAAGTTAGTAAAAAAGAAAATAGAACATTAGCAAAATTTCCAAAACGTTTGCCTTTTCATGAAAAATTTCCAAAAGATTTTGATGAATGGGTAAACGATAGAGTAGGTTTTAGAGAATTATCAATAGATTTATATTCAAATTATTACAATGATCCACTATTAAATCTATCAAAAATTGCAATTAAAGGACAAGATAATTGGCTATTTTTTAATCACGATAATGATACTATTAAACATTTTCAAAGTATAAATGACGTAACTAATGAGCAGTTGGATATATTTTACAGTCATATAGAAAGATTAAAAAAGTTTTGTGATGATAATAATATTAAGTTTTATTTATTAATACCTCCAAATAAATCTTCTGTTTATTTTGAATATTATCCAAAGTATATAAGAAGATTAGATAAACCTCTTAATTACGAAATAATATTAAATTATTTCAAAAATAAAGATGTAAATTTTCCACTTTTTTATGAAGATTATTTGAAAGATAAAAATAAAGAATATTTATACTATAAAGGTGATACTCATTGGACTTCTGTTGGAGCATATATAGCTTATTATAGATTAGGGCAAATGATAAAAAAAGATTTCCCAAATTTTAAGCTAATAGAAAAAGATGATATTAAATACGATAGTAAAACTCTTAATGGTGGAGATTTAGTTAATATGCTACGGATATCTGATTTTGAAGAGCAAGTTAATGAAATAGTTATAAAATCGCCATATAATATTGAAACTACAATGGATAAAGATGAGACAGATAAATTCTTTTATACTAAATCAGAAAATAATAATGGTTTAAAAGTAATGGTCTTTGGTGATTCTTTTTTTACTGTTAATATGAAAGACTTTATATATCAAAGTGTATCAGAAGTTAAGCATATTAGATTTTATTTGAAATCACCATTAGTGTATGAGAAAGAAATATTAGAATTTAAGCCAGATATATTAATTTATGAAGTATTAGAAAGGTATGCTTTAAATATTAGTAATGGTAATTACTCTTATGATTAAAAATATGTATAAAATATTTTTCGTTGTAGTTGTAGCACTTATAGTTTTTTGTGGGTTAATATTTTTTGATTTTACGAAAGAAGTTAGTTTAAAAGAAAATAGAATGTTGGCAAAATTTCCTAAACGCTCACTTTTCCATGAAAAATTTCCAAAGGAATTTGATGAATGGGTAAATGATAGAGTTGGTTTAAGGGATTATGCTACTATATTGTATAGTAAAATAGAAAATATCATACCACACTTAAATATAAATGTAAGTGCATTAATTGGGCAAGACAACTGGCTTTTTTTTAATAGTGAATATAATAATATATATAATTATAGTGGTTTATTAAAATTTCCAGAAGAAAAAATAGAAAAAATAAAATTTGATTTAAAAAAAATGTCTGATTTTGCTGAAAAAAATAATATAAAAGTATATTTTATGATTCCACCTAATAAAAATGAAATATATAGTGAATTTTATCCTAAATACATCAATAAAATATCTGATATAAACAATTATAAAATTATGGAAAATCTAATAAAAAATAATACTACATTTAAGTATATAGATATTTATGATACCCTTATAAAAGAAAAAGATAATTATCAATTATATTATAAGGAAGATAACCATTGGACAAGTATTGGTGCATATTTTGCATATAAAAATTTGGCAATAGAAATAAATAAAGAATTTAAAGAGTTTGAAATTATAAACCAAGATATACTTTATAGATGTGATAAGAAATTCGTTATGGGTGATTTAGCAAAAATTTTGAGATATAATCATATTTATCAAGAAACTAACGAGTTTTGTGTAAAAGAACAAAAAGAAGTAATTAAAATCGTAGCAACTGAACCGTATAAACATATAATTGGTCATAGCAAAATAGACGCAAATAAAGATAAAAAACTTAAAATAATGGTTTTTTATGAAAGTTTTGGTGATTATTTATTGCCTTATATAAATTTTAGTGCATCAGAAATAAAATACGTGTGGTTTTATTTATCTTCTCCTTTAACGTATGAAAAAGAAATATTAGAATTTAAACCAGACATAATAATCTGGGAAGTTCAACAAAGATTTATGACTGGGTCAATTATGCACGGTTTAAGATATACTCCTTTTCCATCTGGAGTGTTATATAATTTTGAATAATATATTTCTTAAATATATAATATAGCGATAAAAATGATAATGGACTTATCCATGTTCTATATTGTATATTGTTGAATAACACTATATAATTATGTAATTATGGAGTGATGATAAGTGAGCTTTATAACAATAAGTAAAGTGATTTCAGATTACGGTCAAGATTATTCAAAATATTATCATTTATTTGGAACTTTTATTCCTTTGCTAATTATTAAAACGAAAACTATAAAAAATAGTAAACAAATAAAAAAATACTATTTGTTTGGGTTTATTCCGTATTTTACTATAGAAAATACTTCTTTTTATAGAAGAAAGTTTTTATTTAATATTCCTATTAGAAATCGCAAATATAAAGTAAATTATGCAAAAAATAATATTGATATTTCTGTAATAGAAACAAAAAAACACTATAATATTAATAATTATTCAATAGATATAGTTATTCCTGTATATAATGGCTACCAATTTCTAAATAATCTTTTTATGAGTATTATAAATAATACTGATGTTCCGTATAAAATTTTTTGTGTTAATGACTGCTCATCAGATGAAAAAGTTTTACCATTGTTAGAAGATTGGGTTAAAAAATTTGAAACAAAAATGGTTTTAATTAATAATCAAGCTAATTTGGGATTTATAAAAAGTGTTAATGTTGCCTTAGAGAAAACTACAAATCATGTAGTGTTACTTAATACAGATGTTATATTACCAAAAAACTGGGCTAAAAGATTGTTTTATCCTATAGTTACAGATGAAAAAGTAGGCTCTGTAACACCATTTTCTAATGCAGCGACAATATTTTCCATTCCAAAGATAGGTGATAATGATTTTAATGGTGGTATAGAAAAGGTAAATAATAGTTTGCAAGTTATTAATACTCCTTACAATAATATTAAACTCCCAACAGGTGTTGGGTTTTGTATGGCAATGAGTAGGAGTGCTATTGACGAAGTAGGTTTTTTTGATGAAGTATTTGGAAAAGGCTATGGAGAAGAAAATGATTGGTGTCAAAGGGTAATTAAAAAAGGTTACATAAATACCATAGCAGGAGATTTATTCGTTTGGCATTTGCATGGTGGTAGTTTTATTTCAGAGGAAAAGAAAAAATTAATAGAAAAAAACTCACAAATTATAAAAAAAAGGTATCCTAAGTATAATAAAAGTGTTGCTAATATATATAAAGATAATACTTTTATGTCTATAAGATTTATTGCAGAAATGTTGTATTTTTCAACTTTAACAGATAATTGTGAAGTTTGGTTTAATCATTCTATGGGTGGTGGAGCTGAACAGTATTCAAAAAGAATTATAGACGAATTAAAATCAAATACTCTCATTATTAAAATTCAAAATAATACAATAATGACTTATATTTATAAAGATTATATAAATTCAATACAAATCAATGATTTTAGTGAAATTATATTAATATTGCAGGTTATTAAAGTAGAAAAAATAGTAGTGAATAATATAGCAAGTTATTTTGATCCAATTAATACTCTTGAAAAAATAAGCGATTTAAAAAAAATACTAAAGGTTCCATTAGAATTTAAAGGTCATGACTTATTTGCAGTGTGTCCTATTGTAACTATGTGTAATTATAAAGGAGTTTATTGCAACGCTAAAAATAGAAATGAATGCGATGAATGTTTAAATTATTTAGAAAAATCAATTTGTATGAAAATAGATGTATGGCATAACACATGGAATAATTTTTTTCTTGAAATTGTGGATAACATAGAGTTGTTTTCAAAATCATCAGCAGATATTTTTACTAAATTTTATCCGAAAATTGAAAATAAAATTACTGTAATTCCACATATAGTTCCAGAATTACGAAAAGTTAATGTTAAAAAACATAAAGGTATTAATATTGGAGTATTAGGACATATTGCAGAACATAAAGGGCTTAATATTTTAAAAAAAATTAATTCTATAATTAATAATAAAAAATATAGAGATGTAAATATTATTATCATTGGTAAAACATCTAACCGTTTTAAGAATATAAAACTATTAGGAAAATATAATATAGAAACTCTACCAACATTAATAGAAGATAATAATATTGATATTATATTTATTCCATCAATTGTTCCAGAAACATTTTCATATACAACATCAGAGGCAATGTTAATGGGTTTAAGAGTTGCCTGTTTTAATTTGGGAGCTCAAGCAGAAAAAGTAAAAAATTATGAATTAGGTTTAATTATTGATAAAGTTGATGGAAAATATGCTTTAGAACAAATTATTAGTTTTGTATCTAAAGAAAAACAATAAAGGTTATTTTTTACTTTATTATTTTTATTTATAAGATAGATTTAAATCTGCTCCTATACCAAGATTTAAATAGAAACTCAGCATCAACATTTTTATACTGCTCATGATATATTTGTAAATTACTTTCTGCCAATTCTTTCGGTGAAATTTTTTGAGTATAAAAGCCTTTATATTGGACTAAATATCTTAATATTTTAATATTAATAATGTCTGATAACCAAATATTTGGATATATTGGGAACTTATCTATTAATCTGTATAATTCAATTAGTAAATCTCTTCTAATTATAAAAAATGATGATAAAAGGGTGTAATCAAATTCATTGCTTATAGGGATATTTATATTTTTTTCTTCTAAAAATATTTGACTATAGTCTTTGATTTTTTCACCAATTCTATATTTTAAGCCTAATATAAAGTCGGAAGGTATAACCATTCCTAAACGATTGTTGTTACTAAATTCAGCAATAATATTTTGAGTATATGGCTTTGAGTTAAATAAAGATAAAAATTTATGTTCAAAAATAATTTTATTTAAATTGCTACTTAATTTATTGTTGTGATGATTATATAGAATACATATTAAATCTTGAGAAGAATTAATTATTGTATCTTTATGATTATTTAGTATTTCAGATAAAGATAATTTATTATCAACACAAAAAGTCTTATAACAGTCAAATGAATTATTTATGTTATTGTTGATGATATTATTATGAATAATTAATAATTTATTATTTATTCTGTTTTTTATATCCTCATTTTCAAGTATTATTTTATTTAAAGATAGGCAGTATTCAACTATGTCAAAAGGAAATTCTCTCAATACATTTTCAATAATAAAATCAATATTATAGCTTGAGTGTTTTTGTATTTTTTTTATTATGTTTTTATTGTTTATACCTTTACTTAAAGCATATTTTTTACTATATATAATGCCACGTCTTTTAATTATCGGACAACGAACTTCTAATAGTTTTTCAATATAAAATGACGTGAGGTTTCCTTTTAAGTGTGGTAAATCAACGAAAGTTGAATATTTATATCCTAAATTAAAGAAATACTTGGTAAAAGTAAGCTCGCCATAATTAACTGCATCTTGATAAGTTTTAATCTTTGGTAATTTTTGCCAAAAATTTAAAAAATTTTTTGATTTATAAAGATTTCTTCTAACAGCAATAAAGTATGATTGGATATGAGTATCTATAGCATTATCGCTATTATATAATGTAATACCCCAAAAATCTAAAACTTTATTATCCATTTTTTTAAACATTTCATCAAAGGGAAATATTGGTCCATAAAATGAGTTATTAAAAAAAATTACTTCAAAAAAATCATTATCTATGATTTCTTCAACATATTTTATAAAACATTCTTTATAAGCAGAAAAATCAAAGCCAATATTTTTTCTGAATATAATATTATCAGAAATTTTTTCTAACTTACTTTTGCCATTTTTATTTATATCTCCATTAACAACAATTACGAGTTTATCGTTACTGTTTTTTATTGAAGATAGAAGATGTGGAACGTAGCTATCTACAACTCCATTTTTATCGTAAAATACAAAAATGAAAAATCTTTTCATTACTATTTTTTTCCTTCAATTTTCCAGCTTAAAGCACGAAAAAAACGCTTTTGCCATTCGTAAAAATATTTCTTACTTTTAAGGTATGGTGCAAGTTCTGGAATTGACATATACATTTTATATCCATTGATAGGATTATATATATTTGATAAGGCACAAGCATACGTCCATTTATGTGCAAGGCATTTTAACCATATATTGTAAATATCTTCACTAACTTTATATTTATCTATAAGTTTGTTAAACCATTTAATGGTGTCATTTCTTTCAGAATTATTTAATATATCAAGCCTACAAACAATTTTGACGTGTAAATTTAGTTCATCTTCAGATACATCGTCTATTAACCTTTTTGTGCTTTCTTTAAGAACATTATGTTTTTCAATTATTTTTAAATCCGTAAGATTTCTTGAAGTATTACTTTGATGGCGTCTATATTGTAATAATTTATTTTTTACTGTAACCCATTTTGCACCAGCTTTAAAAGTTTTTTCAAAAAAATCCATATCAGCACTAACTTTCATTTTTTCATCAAACCATAAGGGCATATTACTTAAGATACTTTTTCTATATAGTAGTGTAGGGTTTGATAAAATCCCACCAAACATAGATTCAAAGTTCACTTCTATTGAGTTTGAAGATAGTATCAAATCTTCATCAATACAATGTTTTGGGACTGTTACTTTTGAATTAATATGTGTAACTGCCGTAGATATACCAGTAATATTTGTATGTTGAAGCAGATATTCTACTTGTCTTTTAATTCTAAAAGGAGTTGATATATCATCGTGGTCAGCATGTGCAATAAATTCACCTTTTGCAAGTGATAAACCTCTGTTAGTAGAATATGAAAGCCCATAATTGCTATCATTTGCAAAATATTTAATTCTACTGTCAGTATAAGATGTTACTATTTTTTCTGTATCATCTTTAGAGCCATCATTTATAACAATTATTTCAATATTATCATAAGTTTGATTTAAAAGAGAGTTAATAGTATATGAAATATATTTTGAAGAATTATATGCTGGCAAAATAATACTAACTAATGGAGTCATATTGTCCTCTAATAAAAAATTTATACAATTATATATTTTAATATTTATTTATTTAAAATTCAAATAATAAAAATATTTTATTACAATACTAAAATACGAATTAATATTGCAATATATAAGGTGTTTTTTACACTATAAAAATCTATCGTTAGCAGTTCTAA
>JAZSQT010000026.1:0-20064 GCA_045538075.1 Mucispirillaceae bacterium | reverse complement strand
CCTCCGACTTGTTTTTTCGTAAGTGGAGCAAAACCTTGTTTTTGCGAAACGGTTGACAAAAAATTTTAGGACGAAATTTTTTGTATAATATGTGGATTGCCACGACGATTAAAATCGTCTCGCAATGACTTTTAAAGGATTAATGACGAAAAAACAAGTCATTACGAGGAGCAAAGCGACGAAGTAATCCAGTAAAAAGGTTGATAAGAAATTTAGTAAAAAAATCTATATTATAAAACTTTCTTTTATTTAACTTTGAAATAATAAATAAGTATAAATTTTTTAAATAAAATTGAAAGGATAACAATATACATAAAGAATACAATTTTTGAACTCAGAAGTAATGACATATATTCATTAAATGTTTTTAGCGAACACTGGGCTTGTCCCCGAACGCAGTGAGTTTGTGAGCTAATTTAATGAATATATGGAATGCTTTTACTTCTGGAGAAAAAATTGTGTTCTTTAGGAAAGTTGATTTTGAAATAATCTTTACACCGAAAAGAGTTAATTAATTTTAAAACTAAATTTTTATAAACTATTTTTACTGGATTACTTCGTCGCTCCACTCCTCGTAATGACTGTTTTTTACGTCTTTAATCCTTTAAAAGTCATTGCGATACGATTTAATAGTCGTGGCAATCGGGTAAATAATTATTGACAACAATGTAATAACTTGTTTACATATTATTAACACTTAAGAGGTATGATTATGGCTAATACTGTAACTGCAACTTTTAGAACATCAAAAGAATTAAAAGATAGAATTGATTTTTTAGCTAAAGAAACAAAACGTAGTGCAAGTTATTATTTTAATATGTTACTTGAAGAACATATTGAAGAATTAGAAGATATTTATTTGTCAGAAAAAGTGTTGGAGAATATAAAAAAAGGAAAAGAAAAAACAATTTTTGCAGAAGATTTATATAAGGAGCTTGGTATTTGAGAGTTGTATTTTCAGAAACAGCTTCAAAACAATTTAAAAAACTTGATAAACATATCCAAATTCAGATTAAAGATTATATTGATAAATTGTCGCATTTAAGTGAACCAAAATCATTGGGAAAATCTTTAAAAGGTTCTTTTTCTAATCTTTGGCGATATAGAGTTGGAGATTATCGTATTATATGTGAAATTCAATACGAGCAAATTTTAATATTAGTAGTTAGAATAGGGCATAGAAAAGATATATATAGAAGTTAATAAAGCCTTATAAAAATTTTATTAATTAATATTAATTGTGTAAAATACTGTTTATAGTAGATAATGAGACTTTTTTGTGGACTGCCATGCACAGCTTTGCTTCACTTACGAAAAAACATTCGTTTTTTCGCTCCAATTTCTGTCCTGAAATTGTTACATTTCGGTTAAAATTTCGTCCTACATTTTATAATATTAACTAACTCGTTTCGGTGTAAAGATTGTTACAATATCAACTTTCCTAAAGAACACAATTTTTTCTCCAGAAGTAAAAACATTCCATATATTTATTCAATAAGGTCGCAAAAACGGGAGTGGGCATTATTTATCCCACTCGTTTTCTGTCAACCAACTCGCTTATGCTCGGGGTTTCACCCAAAGCTCCCAAAAAACATTGAATAAATATATGTCATTACTTCTGAGTTCAAAAATTGTATTCTTTATGTATATTGTTATCCTTTCAATTCTATTTAAAAATTCATATTTATTTATTATTTCAGATTTAAATAAATGAAAGTTTTATAATTAGATGATTTTAAAACTAAATTTTTTATCAACCTTTTTTACTGGATTACTTCGTCGCTTCACTCCTCGTAATGACCGTCTAAAAGTCATTGCGAGAAAAACGCCAGTTTTTCGTGGCAATCCATAAATTATATAAACAATTTCTATTTTTATATACTCATTTCGGTGTAAAGGTTATTTCAATATCAACTTTCCTAAAGAACACAATTTTTTCTCCAGAAGTAAAAACATTCCATATATTTATTCAATAAGGTCGCAAACTCGCTTACGCTCGGGGTTTCACCCAAAGCTCCCAAAAAACATTGAATAAATATATGTCATTACTTCTCAAGTTCAAAAAATGTATTCTTTATGTATATTGTTATCCTTTCAATTCTATTTAAAAATTCATATTTATTTATTATTTCAAAGTTAAATAAAAAAATATTTTATAAAAAGATTATTTTAAAAATAAATATATTTTCAAACCTTTTTTACTGGATTACTTCGTCGCTTTGCTCCTCGTAATGACATATTTTTACGTCTTTAACCTTTAAAAGTCATTGCGAGAAAAACGCCAGTTTTTCGTGGCAATCCACAAATTATATATTAAATTTTTCTATTTTAAAATTTAAAAGGCTTCCCTTTATAAGAAGAAGCCTTACTTTAAATGTAATAATTATTTTATTATTTATTTAAATAAATTATAACTTGATTGCTTTTACTTCAATAACACCATCAATATCCATAATTTTATTTAACACATTTTGGTTTATAGGGTCATCAACTAATACGAAAGCTACAGCTTCTGAACCTTTATCTCTAATTCTTGAAAGCTCAAAATTTGCTATATTTACGCCATTTTCACCAAGCATAGTTCCCACTTTTCCTACAACTCCTGGTTGGTCGTTATTTCTGAAATATAAGTAATTACCTGTAGCTATAAGGTCAAGATTATACTTATCAATAAAAGTAATACGCCCCTTTTGGTCTGGAAAAACTGTTCCTCCAATAACTACTTCACCATTATCTGTTTTTACTGTTAAAACTAACAAATCATTAAATTTGCCGTAATGATCTGTTTTTGATTCCATAATGTGTATATTTCTATCTTTTGCAAGATAAGGCGAATTTATATAACTAACTGCATCTGAATACATTACTTCTAAACAACCTTTAGTTGTAGCAATAGTAAAAGGTTGATAATTAAAAGGAGAATCAAAAGTGCGTTCGCCAAAATCTTCTTCAAAACGTTTTCCTACCATAGTAAAACGCAATTCTTCAATTTTGCCATTAACAATTTGTGCTGCCATTTTACCCATACTTTCAGCTAATTCAAAATATCTTTGCATATCTTCTGGAAGTTGAGATTTCATATATGGAATATTAACTGCGTTAGCATAAGATTTGCCATGTAGTGCATTAACTATTTGTTCGCAAATAATAACTGCAACACCTTTCTGACCCTCTTCTGTATTTGCTCCAATATGAGGAGTAACGTATATATTATCTAATGTAGTTAATTTGTTGCCAACTGGTGGTTCTTCTGTATAAACATCTGTTGCTGCTGCAAATAATTTGCCACTTTTAACTGCATTATAAAGGGCGTCTTCTACAACTAATCCACCCCTTGCACAATTTACTAATACTGCTCCATCTTTCATTAAAGCAAATTCTTTTTCTCCCATCATATCTTTAGTTTCTGGAGTAAGTGGAGTGTGAAAAGTAAGAACATCAGCATTTTTTAACACTTCTTCAAAAGTTTTACAAAGAGTAACACCTACTGCATCTGCTCTACTTTGCTTTAAATATGGGTCGTAAACCATAATTTTCATACCGAAAGCCTTGCAACGAGTAGCTACATTGCTTCCAATCCTACCCATACCAACCATACCTAATATTTTGTTTGATAATTGGATACCCATAAAGCGTTTTCTATCCCACTCACCAGCTTTTACTGATTTATCAGCAGATGGAACTTTTCTACAAGCTGCCAAAATCATAGCCATAGTAAGCTCACAAGCTGCAAGAGTGTTACCAGTAGGAGCATTCATTACAATAAGCCCTTTTTTACTGGCTGCTTCAATATCTACATTATCTAACCCAACACCAGCTCTACCAATAATTTTTAATTTGCCAGTATCTTCTATTAAATCAGCATCAACTGTAGTGCCACTTCTTGTAATAACTGCATCGTAATTGCCTATAATCTTTTTTAAATCAGCATTATTTATACCAGCTTTTATATCTATACGAATATCTGAATGTTGTTTTAATATATCAATTCCTTCTTCAGCTATGTGATCGGTAATTAAAACGTCGTAAATTTTCACTTTTTATCTCCCTAAATAAAATATAACTACTTACTCATATTGTTTAAGAAATCCATATTAGTTTTTGTGCCACGCATTTTATCAAGTAAAAATTCCATAGCATCAACTGGATTCATATTTGATAAGAACCTACGCAAAATCCATACTT
This sequence comes from Mucispirillaceae bacterium, assembly GCA_045538075.1. Classification (GTDB taxonomy): domain Bacteria; phylum Chrysiogenota; class Deferribacteres; order Deferribacterales; family Mucispirillaceae; genus JAZSQT01. The sequence goes on along the minus strand of JAZSQT010000026.1, from coordinate 15,879 downwards.
TATTTTGCTCTTCTTGTGTATGTAACAATTCTTCTCGTCTAGTTCCAGATTTATTCAAATCAATAGCAGGAAATGTTCTTCTTTCTACTAATCTCCTATCTAAATGAAGTTCCATATTACCAGTGCCTTTAAACTCTTCAAAAATAACATCGTCCATACGGCTACCAGTATCAACTAACGCAGAAGCAATAATAGAAAGGCTACCACCACCCTCTATATTTCTTGCAGCACCAAAAAATCTTTTAGGCTTATGAAGAGCATTAGCATCAACACCACCAGATAAAACTTTACCACTTGATGGTTCTACTGCATTATAAGCCCTTGCAAGACGAGTTATACTATCAAGTAAAATTACTACGTCTCTACCTTTTTCTACTAACCTTTTAGATTTATTTAATACCATTTCTGCCACTTGAACGTGTCTATAAGCTGGCTCGTCAAAAGTTGAAGAAATAACTTCAATTTGTAAAGGTGTGCTACCAGCTTCTATTGCTTCAGCCATTAATTTTTGGACAGTCTTTTTAAAATCTGTAACTTCTTCTGGTCGCTCATCTATCAAAAGTAGTATCATATATACTTCTGGGTGATTTTTTGCAATACTACTTGCTATTGACTTCATTAATACAGTCTTACCAGTTCTTGGTGGAGCAACAATTAAACCACGTTGTCCTTTTCCTATAGGAGCAACTAAATTGATACATCTTGTATCATATTTTGTTGGTTCTGCTTCTAAATCTAATCTTTCATCTGGAAAAAGTGGCGTCAAGTTTTCAAAAAGTGTTCTTTGCCTTGAAGGAGTGCAAAAGTTGATATTTTCTATCTTTAATAACGCAAAATATTTTTCGTTATCTTTTGGAGGTCTAATCTCGCCAGATATTGTATCACCATTTCTTAAACCCAACTTACGAATTTGAGCTGGTGAGACGTAAATATCATCTGGACCTGGCAGATAATTATAGTCTGGCGACCTTAAAAAACCAAATCCATCTGGCAAGATTTCTAATACACCTTGCCCATAAATTTGTCCATTTCTTGCACTTGTTGCTTTTAAAATTTCAAAAATTAACTCTTGACGTAAGAGATTGCCTGAATTTTCTATTTCAAGCTCATTGCCTATTGAAACAAGTTCTTCAATAGAATTCTTTTTTAACTCTGTAAGATTCACAAAATACCTCTATATGTATTTTAAAATAATTGACAAATAAAAATTCAATGAATAAATTCCGACATATAATACTTTGGGATTAATTGTATCCTATCAAGGTTTGAAGTTATCAAATTCAAACATAATAAAACACGCATTTATTACTTTGTCAAGTATAAAACTTATAAATTAATACTATTTTTATCTATTAACGTAAAAAAATCATATTCATTAATAATTTTTACACCTATTTTTTTTGCTTTTTCCAATTTACTTCCTGCTTTTTCACCAACCAATAAATAATCTAAATTTTTTGATACAGTAGAAAGAAGAATACCTCCGTTAGCAGTAATAATATCCTCAAAATGCTTTCTTGGTTTAGATAAAGTGCCAGTTATTAAAAAAGACTTATTTTCTAATAAATCTGATTTATTGCTAACTTCTACCATATTTAATCCACTATTTTTTAAACTATCTATTACTTCTAATAAAGCATTATTTTTCAATGAGTTTACTATAGATAAAGCAGTTTCTTTACCTATACCTTTAATATTTTCTATATCACTAAAAGTTGCATTTAAAAGAGATTCCATACTACTAAATTTTGAAACAACTAACTTAGCCGTTGATGCTCCAACGTGTCTTAAACCTAATCCAAATAATACTTTTTCAAAAGATTTATTTTTTGATTCTTCTATAGCATTAATTAAGTTTTTTGCTGAACTTTCGCCCCAACCTTCTCGTTTTTCTAAATCTTCCATTTTCAATTTATAAATATCTGCCACATTTCGTAAAAGCCCACAATCGTATAACTCTTCTACAACTTTTTCACCTAACCCTTTTATATCCATAGCATTTCTTGAAGCAAAATGGATAATTGAACCTTTTATAATGGCTGGACACTTTTTATTTATACAATAATAGTCTGCTTGATCGTCATCTTTATATAACAAACTTCCACACTCTGGACAAGCTCTTGGAAACTTAATTTCTTTTGCATCACTTTTTCGCAATTCCTTTTGCACACTAACGACTTTTGGAATAATTTCGCCACCTTTTTCTATAAATACAGTGTCGCCAATCATTATATCTAATCTTCTAATCTCATCTTCGTTATATAAACTTGCCTTTGATATAGTTGATCCAGACAATAAAACTGGCTCTAATACTGCAACTGGTGTAATGATACCAGTTCTACCTACTTGAAAAATTACATCTTTTAATATAGTTGATGCTTGTTGAGCTTGGTATTTATATGCAAGTGCCCAACGAGGAAATTTTGCCGTATAACCTAATTCTTCCCTAAGTGAGTAATCATTAACTTTTATAACTGCACCATCTATATCGTAAGGTAAAGAAAAACGTATATCTTCTATTTTATCTAATGCTTCAAAAATTTCTTCTATATCCTTACAAATATACATTATGTTATTAACTGGCAAATTTAAATTTTTGCACTTTTCTAAATCATCACTATGGTTTTTGCCGTAATAATTGCCAGACATACCATATATAAATATTGATAATTTTCTTGATTTTGCTTCATTTTCATCAAGCAATTTTAAGCTACCAGCTGCAGCATTTCTTGGATTTGCAAATAGTTGTTGATTATTTTGACTTCTTAAAATATTTAATTCCTTAAATACTTCTTTTTCCATAACTACTTCACCAATAACAACTATTTTATTTTTGTCATTAATTTCCTTTGGTAAATTAGTGATAAAAAAAGCATTTCTTGTAATATCTTCACCCTCTTTACCGTCTCCCCTCGTTGCTGCAAGAGTTAGTTTGCCCTTTTCAAAAGTTATAGATACTGCTGCTCCGTCCATTTTTGGTTCAACAGTAAATAATATATCTTTTCCTACACTCTTTTCTATCTTATTGATAAATTCTTCTACATCGCCTCTTGAATAAGAATTTTCTAAAGAATACATAGGAAACTCATGGATTATAACTTTATCCTTTTGACTTAATACTGCTCCAACTCTTTTTATTGGTGAATTTTCTTGTATATAATCTGGATAATCTCTTTCAAGATTTTCTAACTCTTTATATAATGTATCATACTGATTATCACTTACTAATGGATTATTGTCATTATAATAGGCATTATTATATTGATTAATTTTATCTGTAAGCTCTTTAATCCTATTTTTTATATCCATTATTAAAACCTCATCAATAAAGCACCTGTATCTATTTTTTTATCAAATTTAATACGGTACTTATAATTTGGTCGTGTATTTTCTACTGGAGAATAGTTTTCATCATAAATAATATCTGGAGTAATATCTATCTTATTAAGATTAGGGTCTAATATAGAAATTTTTTCTCCAGCAGTAAACTTTGCTCTTGCAGATATAAAAATCTCATTATCTATTGATTTTTCTATTACTCCTAAAAAATCTGCTCCTCTTTTATAGCCTCCAGTATCCCTATTCATTGAATTACTATCGCTATCACCACCAAAAAAACCTTCTGTGTAACCACGATTGCTAATACTATGGAGCAACATTTTCCAACTTTCTTCACTTTTATAATTTTCTGGGTCTTTCATAGCTCTATCAATTGCAGCTCTATATACTCCAGTAACTACTGAAACATACATTACACTTTTCATTCTGCCTTCAATTTTGCCACTTTTTACACCTATTCTTTCTAACTCGCCTATTTTATCTAATAACATTAAATCTTTAGAATTATATAAATACGACCCTTTCTCATCTTCATAAACGGGGTAATATTCTCCTGGTCTCGTTTCTTCAACTAAAGAATAATTCCATCTACAAGGGTGAGTGCATTCGCCTTTATTAGCATTTCTACCAGTCATATACGAACTAATAAGACAACGCCCACTCATTGATATACAAATTGCTCCGTGAATAAATACTTCTACTTCACAATTTGCCTTTGCAATTGTGCTTTCTAAATCTTTTGCAGTAACTTCCCTTGCCATAATTACTCTATTTGCACCAAGATCTGCCCAAAAATTAACTGCAGCTAAATTAGTAGTATTTGCTTGAGTGCTAATTGATATTGGAGTCTTTATTCCACTTTTTTTTGCCGTATAAAATATTCCTGGATCACTGACAATAATACCATCAACACCAATATCACTAACAGTTTTAAGATATTTTTCTATATCATCAAGCTCACTTGTGTTTGCAAAAACATTAACAGTCAAGTAACCTTTCTTGCCTCTATCGTGTAAATATTTAATAGCTTCAGCCATTGTATCAAAATCAAAATTACCAGCTGAAGCCCTCAAACCAAAAGAATTTCCACCAAAATAAACTGCATCTGCACCAAAAGTAACAGCTGCTTTTAATTTTTCAAAATTTCCAGCCGGAGACAATAATTCCATATATAATCCTCATTTTTTATTTTAACGAAATAACAAGTAGCCCACCACTAACAGGTATTATTTGAGAGTTTAACGATTTATCATAAAAAATTTCTTTTAAAAAATTTATCATATAAAGTCTATTTTCTCTATATTTTGCAGGCACTTCTGCTTCAACACAAGTTACGTAACCGTATAACAAAATATCATCAAAAATAACTGTTGCATTACTATTTAAACATTTTTTTAATCTATGCCAAATATTTGAATATTCTCTTTTAACACTATCTACAAAAACTAAATCGTATTTCTCTTCACAAGTAGCAAGCCACTGTTCTCCTCTAATTTGATAAGATGTTACGTTACTATAATTTTTAAAATATTCATTAAATATTAAAATTCTTTCAAGGTTGCCGTCTATTGCCGTGTGAATTGTATTGCTACAACCTTCCAGTATAGCTAATGTTGATACACCAATACCACAACCTATATCAAGACTTTTTTTTGGTTGTTTTATAGATGATATATTTTTTACTGCAAGACAAGCTGCCTCTTCTAATGACGGAACGCCATATTTTTTTGATAACTTTCTTAAGTCTTTATATGCGTAATCATCGGCTAAATTAATAATAAAATTTTCGCTAAAAGAAGGTAAATATTTTACGTTCACTATTTTTCGCCAATACCTTGTGGAGTAAGTTGCTCTGATAATTTTGAAGCATATAATGGATCAATTTTTCCCATTTCATTTAGAAGTTTTCCAGCAGATTGTGGTGATAACCTTCTAAAAATTGAAACTGCTTTTTCTAAATCCATTTTAACAATTATAGCAGCTGCAGATTTTGGTTTTGCTGAGGAATACATTCTTGCAAGGTTATCTAACTCTTTATCCTCTTCTGCCCTAAGTTCTGTTATCCTGTCTGTAACTTCTTTTCTTAATTTTTTTAAATCGTTTTCCCTTGCTAAAATTTCTTTTTCTAATGTATTTAAACGCTCTTCTCTTGCATTAAGGTCTATTTCTCTTTCATTAAGTTTTTTTTCTCTTTCTTTTAGCTCTTTAATTATGCTTTCTATATTAACAGAAGTATCAACTTCTACTTCTGTAACTGTATTTTTAGCTTCTTCCTTTTTACTTTCTTCTTTTGATTCTTGAGCAAATACTGAAAAACTAACAAAAATCAACGATACAATATATAATAATTTAAATCTCATAATACACCTACTAAAAAGATTCTATATTTTTTGCTTTAGTAATATTTATTTCGTCTATTTGCAACTCTTCTAATTTTGACATATATTTTGCGTATTCAAGCAAATGTTTTTCTTTCAATTTTTCCATAATTTTAACGTTACTTAATGCTTTTTTCATTACTTCTTTCTGCTTTTCTATTAATTTTAAGACTTCATCTCTTTTTTTTCTGATAAATTCAAGGTCGTTTTCCCTTGTAGTGATATATTTATTATATAATTCTGTAAAGTTAAAATTACCCTCTGAAACTTCATTTTCTTGTTCAACTCGTTTTGATTTTATCTCTTCTATTATTTCATACATTTGTTGAACCATCATATTATCTTGAGCAGTTAATTCACGCAATTTTGCCTTTTCTTTATCTAACTCTTTTATCCTAAATTCTAAAACTTTTTCAAGTTTAAACTCTTTCTTCATTAATTAACGCCACCAACTATCGCTTCCATAAGTTTGACTGCATCATCGTAAGAAAATCGCTCTGTAGTATTCTGTTTCAAAAAAGAATTTATAGCATTAATTTTAGATATAGCTTCATCAATTTTTGGATTTGAACCCTTTGAATATGCTCCAATATTAATTAAGTCTTCTGCTTCATTATAAGTTGCAAGTAAATCTCTAAAACGACCAGCTAACTTGATATGTTTTTCGTCAACTACTTCTCTCATAAGCCTTGAAGCACTAACCATAACATTTATTGCTGGAAAATGATTTTTTGCCCCAAGACTTCTATCTAACACAATATGTCCATCAATAATTGAACGAACTGTATCTGCAATAGGGTCATTCATATCATCTCCCTCAACAAGAACGGTATAAAGCCCAGTAATTGAGCCTTCACCAGAAGTAGTGCCTGCTCTTTCTAATAATTTTGGTAACAAACCAAATACCGATGGCGTATAACCCTTTGATGTTGGAGGCTCTCCAACTGTTAAACCTATTTCACGTTGAGCCATAGCAAAACGAGTAACACTATCCATCATAAACATTACATCTTTGCCATTATCTCTAAAATATTCTGCTATAGCTGTGCCTAAAAAAGCTCCTTGCCTACGAACTAATGCCGATTGGTCGCTTGTTGCAACTACGACTACACTCCGTTTTAAGCCTTCTTCTCCTAAATCTCTTTCTATAAATTCTCTAACTTCTCTACCACGTTCACCTATTAATGCAATTACATTAACACTTGCACTAGTATTTCTTGCTATCATACCTAAAAGAACACTTTTGCCTACACCACTACCTGCAAAGATACCAACCCTTTGACCTGTTCCTGTAGTAATTAAACCATCTATTGCTTTTACTCCAGTAGTAATGTAATTTTTGATAACCTTTCTGCCTAATGGCTCTGGTGCCGACGCATTTATTGGCCTATAAGTAAAATTAGTTAAAGGACCTTTGCCGTCCATTGGCTCACCAAAACCATCTAAAACTCTACCTAATAAACAATCACCAACTTTAACAGAATTGCCACTTTCTATACTTTCAACAATACTACCTGGAGCAATACCATCACTTTCTCCATAAGGCATAAGGACAATCCTATTTTCTCTAAAGCCAATAATTTCTGCAAATATTTTATTATTAGATACAGTAGTAATAGCACATCTACTACCGATACTTAATAATGGACCATCAGCCTCAACAACAAGACCAACTATTTTTGTAACCTTACCTGTTAATATAAAACGAGGTTCGTGTTTAAGAGTTTTCAGAAGCTCCAATTTCTTCATTTATCTGTCTTTCCAAATCTTCTATCATAACTTTTGAATCAAGAGTAACTTCGCCTATTTTTGAGTTTATTTTAACACACCCTTTAGATAAAGATGTATCTGTAGAAACAACGTAATCAGGTAAAGCACCTTTTACAACTTCTAAATCTGCTGGATTAACAACGAAAGAAATATCTTTTAATTCTTTAATTCTATTTAAATTATTGTTTATTAAAGTTACAATAAACTTGTCGTTAAATTTTCTTTCAGCACCAACGATTGCTTTAACAAATCCTAAAACAGTTTCTGGAATTTGCTCATCGTAATTTTTTATAATTTCTATAATTTCATCAAGTTTTGATACTGTATCACTATTAAACTTTTCTATTGATTGCATATAATCATTTTTATCTGCTTCGTATTTAGTGTTACACTCAGTTTCTGCTTTTTTATAACCCTCATCAAAACTTACTTTTTTAGCCTCTTCTATTTGAAGTGGTATTGATGAGTTTATACTTTCTATTTCTTTATTTTTTTCTTCTATAATTGTATCTTTTTCATTAATAGTTGTATTTAATCCTTCTTTTTCACTTTCAAGTTGAGAAATCTTTGCTTCTAACTCTTTTATTTTATTTTCATATTCTTCAATTTCTTCTGCTGTAGCAATATTATCAGCTGGATTAAATAGCTCTTCATTATCTGACTTAACTAAAGTTTCATCGTAATCTTTACTATCACTATTATCACTAAACACATCAGATTCAACGAAAGTTTTACTATCACCAAAAGAAGTAAATTCAACAGTTTCGCCAACTAATCCATCTTCTGCTTTAGCTAATTTTGATGGTGGCAAGTAATCGTCGTCTGTAATTTCGTCTTCTTTTGTAGTAATAGTTTCTGGTTCTTCAATGTCTATAGCAGAATAAAAATCTTGAACAGAAATTTCTTCATCATCAGCAAAAGAACGTATAACATAATCTTTCTTGCCTTTTTCTACATCAGCAAACTGACGCATAGAAAAACTTGATACACGACCTTTATTTATATTATGATATACTTTGCCACTCAACTTATAATCCTCTACTTAAGATACAGAAAAAGCATTAAATAAATTGCTCTTCTTCGCCACCACCGATACTAATAACGCCTTCTTCATCAAGTTCACGGACGATAGCAACAATCTCATGTTGAGCTTTTTCAACATCTTTAAGACGAACTGGTCCCATATAATCCATTTCTTCTTGCATAGTCTCAACAGCACGTTTAGACATATTATCAAAGAATTTCTTTTTAGTATCTTCATCTGCACCTTTAAGGGCAAATGTAAGAACTTTTTTGTCTGCTTTTTTAAGTATTTCTTGAATTGCTGCTGTTCCAAGAATTTTAATATCATCAAAGACGAACATCATATCTCTAATTTTTGCAACAAGTTCTGGAGAATCTTTTTCTAATCTATCAAGAGTAGATTTACTTGCAACTCTATCCATACGGTTAAAAATTTCTGCAACAGATTTTACGCCACCAACTTCTACGTTGTAAGAAGATAACGCTTCAAACCTTTCTTCTAACACTTTAGATAGTGTTTTAACGACTGCTGGAGATATATCTTGCAAATTAGCAATCCTAACTGCAACTTCTGCCTTTAATTCTTCTGGAAGTTGTGCCATTGATTCTGCTGCATGAGACGGGTCTAAATGGGCTAAAATCAACGCAATAGTTTGAGGGTGCTCGTTCATAATAAATTTTGCCAACTGTTTTGGGTCAATTTTTGTAAGAAACTCAAAACCAGACGATTGTTCAAGAAGTTTTGTAAGCCTATCTATTATCTTTCTTGCTCGTTCTGGGCCTAAAGATTTAACAAGAACTGATTTAGCATACTCTAATCCACCTTTTGAGATGAATTTTTTTGCTATCATCATATTATAAAATTCTTCAACTACTTCGTCTATCTGTTCTGGTGGAACGACTTTTGTAAGAGCAATCTCTTTTGATAAATCTGCTACTTCATCATCATCTAAAAATGCCATAATTTTAGATGATAATTCTTCTCCTAAAGCTACCATTAATATAGCTGCTTTCTTCATACCTTGAGAACTTTCTTTAGAAGCAAGCATTGCTACAGTTGCACTAACATTTTCTCTTGCCATAATTAACTGCCTTTAATAAGTGCCTTCATAAGATTGGCTATCATTTCCGGATCTTCATTGGCTTGTTCTTCTATTTTCTTCAACATAACTTTAGATTTAACTGCTTCTACATCAACGGGAGTGCTTTCTTCAAGTTCTGCTTCTATCTCTCTTTCAAGTTCATCTACTGTTTTTGGGAAACCACTTTCGTCTCCAACAGTAATATCAAGACCTGAAAGTTGTGCATCAAGAGCCGATTCACCAAGCATTTCTTCATCAATTTCTTTAGCTTGGTCAAGACGTTTAAGAATAGGTCTCAAAATAAGTAAATAGAATAAAAGCAAAATAACTACTGCACTCGCATATTTTGCACCCATGCTAATAAGTTCCATATTCTTTTCTCTCTGTGAATATAAATTATCTAACGTATTATCTGCTGTATCAAAGGAAATATTTGTAACATCAAGAACATCGCCTCTTTCAGGGTCAATTCCGACTGCTCCTGCAATACTTCCTCTTAATTTTGCCATATCTTCATCAGAACGAGGTTGACGAACACTAACGGGATTGCCGTCTTGTATCTCAATAACGTCTTTATTATCTACAACAACGGCAACAGTAAGACGTTTGATGATACCACCTGTTTTTTCTTCTCTCGTAACAGTTTTACTAATTTCATAATTGTTTGTTTCTTCTGCCTTACTATACTCACTCATTATATTATCAACAAGTATATCTGGCTCAGCTAAATTTGATTCAACTCCAGGTATTCCAGATGGACCTTGCCCAGTCTGTTTAGAGTTTATTTCAAGAGTATGTTGGCTACGTAAAACTGGAGTATCGCCAAATTCTTCTCTCATAATCTCTCTTTTATTAAAATCCATTTCAACATTAACTTTAGTAACAAATTTATCGTTACCTAAAATTGGAGCAAGAACATTGCGTAATTTTGCTTCAATACGTTTTTCTTCTTCTTTTTGATGATCAATTTGTGTTTGAGTAAGAAGTAACGGTTGATTTTCATCAGTCAAAAATTCACTTAATAAATTACCTGCTGTGTCAACAATTTGAACATTCTTTGGAATTAATCCTTTAATTGAAGCAGAAACAAGATGACTAATTGATTTAATCTGATCTGGTGTAAGTTTTGCATTTGGCATTAACTTTAAAACTACAGACGCCTTTGCAACTTCTTCTTCTTGAACAAAAAGACGCTCTTTTGGAACACTAATATGAACCTTAGCTTCAGCTACTTCATTCATTGTAGCAATAGTGTTTGCTAATTCACCTTGTAAAGCTCTTTGATAATTGACGTTTTGCATAAATTCAGTCATACCAAATTTAGATTCGTCAAAAAGCTCAAAACCTGTGCTTTTCGTCTTTGGCAAACCTTCTTGAGCAAGCATCATACGTGTATTATAAACTTGATCTGGCAATACCTCAATAGCATTACCTGTAACTTTATGGTCAATAGCTTTTTCTTTAAGAGAAGCACTAACTTCTTTAATATCTTCTGCTGGCATATCAGCATATAATGTTTTATAAGCTGGCCTATTTGCCCACACAACTAACACTGCAATAGCAGAAAAAACAGCGACAGTTGCAGCTGCTATAGAAACTCGCTGCAACATTGTGAGCTTTGCCCAAATGTCAAGAAATTGACCCGATATTTTACGAAAGGTCATAATTGCATACCACCTCTATAAATTAAAAAGAATAAAATATCTATTATTTTCATCTTTCATTATATATGCGTCTTATAATACTTACAAGTATTTTTATGCAATATGAACATATATATAAAAATAGATGCCAATACAACAAAAGACATCTACTTGTAAAAAAAATTCTAAATAATCACTATATTTGAGTTTTAATAACTTCTTGGTATGCTTCAAGAAGTTTATTACGCACTTCTAACATCATTTTTAAAGACGTGTCTGCTTTTTGTAAAGCAACCATAGTTTCATGAACATCTTTTGATTCGCCACTTAATGCTTGCTCTACTGCAGTGTTGGCTTGATGTTGAGCATCATTAACACCGTTTAAGGCATTTTTCAATATATCAGAAAAACTTGGCCCAGATGTAGGTAACGAACCATTATCAGAAGGAGACGGTATAGTATTCAAATTATTTGGCAATAAAAAATCAAGTTTTTTTATGTCGGACATAACTCCCTCCTTTTATATATTAATCGTCTATTTTTTAAAAATTATTAACAAAATCTATTAAACATACTTACTTATAAGTATATATTCTTTTTTAAATAGTTACAAGCAAAATATAATATACGGAAATTTTTTCCTAATATTACGACCTACCAATCTGCAATGCAGAAGTTGCAAGTTGTTTTGCAGTAGTTAATGTGGAAATATTTGCCTCGTAACTCCTTGCAGCTTCCAATAAATTAACCATTTCTTCTACTGGGCTAATATTTGGAAAAGCAACGTAACCTTCTTCATTAGCGTCTGGGTGCATAGGGTCATACTGTAATCTTGGTGGTTTAGTATCTTCATATATCTTATCTACTTGAACGCCACCTTTATGTTCTCCTTGTAAAACTTGTTTAAAAATAACATTTTTTTTGCGATAAGGTCCACCATCTTCAGTTCTTGTAGTATTGGCATTTGCCATATTTGAAGATAACACACTTATTCTAATTCTTTGAGCTGAAAGCCCAGTTGCTGCTACATCAAGGACGTGAAAAAAACTCATAATATCATCTCCTAACGAGTTTTGATAACTTCTTTAAGACCATTAAACTTTCTACCAATCAAATCAGAAAAAAGTTGGTATCTAATAGAAGTATCAACTTGTTGGCTCATTTCGTAATCTAAATTAACATCGTTTCCATCATTTCTAATTGAAGGATTATTTTGGAAACGAACCATTGTTCTTGGATCTAAAGAATCACTACCTACTGGCAAATGACGCATATTAGTCCTTTTTAGAGGCAATTCTTTACTGGCACCGGAAAAATATTCCGCCATAACTTCTTGGAAAACAATTTTTGTGCCTTTATACATTGGCGTATCTTTGTTTGCTATATTCCTTGCTATCGTGTTATTTTTAACAGATAAAGTATCTAAAGCAAAACTCATATCATTAATTTTTGTTTTTTCAAATAAGCCAATCATAACTCACCTCGCTTTAGTTAAAGCAATAAGCGTGCCAAAAATAAACAAAAAAAACGGCAACTATAAAAGTTGCCGTTTTTATATAATATAAAATTAAGTATTAAAATTAAATTTCAACTGGTTTAGATTCCCATAAACCATGAAGATTGCAATAGCTCATTGCATAAAGTTTTCCTGAAACGCCTTTTTTAATACGGAAAAGACCTACTGGTTCAGAAAATACTTTTCCATTTTTATCTTGAACTACTGATTCGCCATGAGCAGAAAATTCTGACCTGCCTATATATTGAGCATATTTTGCACCGTTTGGAACGAAATATAAATCAATCCACATAATGTAGTGTTCAAGAGAATTTGGATGAGGTATATCTTTACCAACAGATACTTCAACAGTAAGGCTGTCTTTATCTTTTTTTATTACTTCAACTGTAGGAACGTGTTTTTCAGTTTTAAAATCTGCAGAAGAAATTTTAGCAGAAATTTTATCTGCGTCATCTTTTTTCTGTGCAAAAACTTCATTTGGCATTGCAGTAACTGCAGCTGCTGCAACTGCTGCTCCAGCAATAAATTTTCTACGATTTAATCCGTTATCACTCATATTATCCTCCAAAATCTATTTAAGATTATAATTATAAAATATATAGATAGAACGTTATTGTCAAGAAAAATAAGAGTAATTTTATCTTAAAAAAATTAATCATAATAATCTAATATTTTTTAAAATATAAATTAGGTAAAATTATTGGAATTTCTATATTATCATCATTTTTCCATGCTAAAATAAATTGAATATCGCCATCATAAATTTTAAAGCCATTTTTTAATAGCTTATCTATTTCTAATTTCATATTTTTAGAATACGATAACACTTTAGTAACTCTATTATTTACTTCTACTCCTAAACCACCGTCTAATATTAATAATTTTTCTCCACTACGCAAACTAAAAATAATATTTTCCTTGCCCTTAAAAGAGCTTAAATATACACTCTTATGAGTTAATCTAACGATTAATTCATCTAATTCATTATATCTATTTGTATCAACTTTATAATATACGTCATCAAATATATAATTTTTAAAAATATTTAAAGTAGTATGAATACTTAATTTATTTTTTGCCCTTGTCATACCTACGTATAATTCTCTTTTTTCGTCATCTTTACTAACATCGTAATTTGATACAAGCATATAAACATTATCAAACTCATGTCCTTTTGATTTGTGAATAGTAGAAATTATAATTTTTTCTTTTCCATAATCATAAAAATCTTCGTAAGAAGATTCTCTAAGATATTCTTCAAAATCTCTACGATATTTTACTTTATTAATTTTAGAAAAATCATTTATGACGTTTAAGCAGATTTCAAGACACGAACTTTTTTCATATTTTTCTTTTAATTGGTTAATTGCTTTATCCCAAATTTCATTAGATATAATTGGACTATTTAAATTTTTATCTATTTTCATTAAAAAATATCTAATTTCTACGAGATTTATTAACTTGAACCCATCTCCTAAAGATTGAATAAGTGTTGCTTTTATGCCATTTTTTAATAGTAAAGATAAAACTTGTAACGCCTCATCATTAGTTTTAGTAAGAACACAAGTTGAGCCATTATTTTCTGTTGAAATTAAACGATTTATTGCTGGAACAATAAAATTATCACTTTTATATTCTATAACTTCAACGATACCATCATTGTTACTATCTTTTAAATTTTCACTTTTTATTATATTTTTAATTGTTTTTATCAACTTGTTTTCATTAGAGTTTACACTATTTTTATTTGCAACTTGTAACTCTTTTTCTTTCATTCTATTTTTAATAGATTTCACAAAATTATTAGCAAATAAAATTATATTTTTTTTACTACGATAATTTTCTACCATTTCGTATTTAGTAGCATTTTTTTCATCAATAAGAGATTTTAAATATTTTGAATCTGAACCTCTAAAACTATATATATTTTGGTCGTCATCGCCTACTGCAATAACTCGCATATCTTCGTTTCTGTTAATTAATGATGATACTAAATCAAAATCTTCTTGGCTCATATCTTGGGCTTCATCAATAACTAATACGTGTTTTAATATTTTTCCTAACTCAACATCATTATTTTGTATCATATCTGTTGCTTCTTTTATTACATTTCCAACATTATCTAATGAACCAATTATTCCCATTAAATCAAAACAATAAGAATGGAAAGTTTTTACATCAACGTAATGTGCTGCATTGCCTATTAAATCTATAAGTCGCTTTTTAAATTCTACAGCAGCAGCCCTTGAAAAAGTCAGCATTAATAATTGCTCGTGTTTTACATCTTCCATAGTTAAAAGGGCTGCCAGTTTATGAACTAATAACCTTGTTTTTCCACTTCCTGGCCCTGCTGCAACGACTATATATTTAGAATCAGTATCATTTAATATCTTATTTTGTGCGTCTGATAATTCATCGTATATTTTTTTATATAATTCTTTCGTTATGCCTTTTTCAATTTCATTTTTTCTTTCGCCTTTAAAGTATTTATTAATAAACTTTTTATAATCTATATTAAAATAATCAAATACGTATCCTAGTGCAGCATTATAATCTTTAACCATTAAATTTGCGTATTCGCCTACTATATGAATTTGTTGGATTTTATTTTTGTAAAACTCATTTAGCTTTTCGTAATCGGCAACTTTATAACGAATATTATTTTCTTTAAGTCGTTTTATACTCATTGCATTATAAAGGACGAGAAAACCTCCTTCTATAGTTAAAGCAGAAATTTTAGACAAATATAATAATGCATCTTCTATATCAGATAATTCAACTTTGCTATCTTTATGTATTTTTCTATATTCTTTTAGTAAAGAAATTACAGAAAACCATACTTCTTTTCTATTTATCTTTTTATTTGTTTTCTTATTTTCTTCTTTTCCTATTATTTGCTCTATTTTATCATTAATTTTTTCTTCAGTTTTTACTTCGCAATATTTAGATTTTTCAAAAAGATAATTGATAATAAAGCCGCATATATTTACTTTTTTATTAAACCGTTCTAATAATTTATAATTTAAATCTGTTGGATAAATTTTGATTATTTTACTTTCTTTATCTTCTTCTTTTTTAATGTAATTCTTTATTGTATGGTAATATATTAAGGTTCTGATTTTCTTTTC
>JAZSQT010000094.1:0-15475 GCA_045538075.1 Mucispirillaceae bacterium | reverse complement strand
AATGATAATAATATCTTTTAAATTTAATTTTATGCTAACTTTTTAAGATCTTCTTCAACAGTAGTAATACCTTGAATACCAAATAAGCTAACTAAAACATTAGCTACATTAGGCGATAAAAATGCTGGTAAAGTTGGCCCTAATCTAACATTTTTAAAACCTAAATAGAGTAATGCAAGTAGAACTGCAACGGCTTTCTGCTCATACCAACCTATATCAAAAGCAAGTGGCAAATCATTAATATTTTCTAACCCAAATGCTTCTTTTAATTGAAGAGCAATATAAGCAAGGCTATAACAATCGTTACATTGACCTGCATCAAGCATTCTTGGAATACCTCCAATATTACCAAAATCAATATCATTATAACGATATTTAGCACAACCTGCCGTTAATATAATAGTAGTTTTAGGCAACTTTTCTGCTACTTCTCTAAAATATTCTCTATTTTTATTTCTACCATCACAACCTGCCATAACTACAAACTTAGTAATTGCTCCAGATTTTACTGCTTCAATTACTTTATCAGCCACACTCATAACAGTATCTTTAGCAAAGCCTATAGTATATACACCCTCATCTTTTTCCTCTAAATCTGGGCTATTAAGAGCTGCTTCTATTAGTTGGCTAAAATCTTTTTCCTTGCCTTTTTCTCTTTCAGCTATATGCTTAACACCTTCATAACCAGTAACACCAGTAGTAAATACTCTATCACCATAACCTTTTGGTTCTTGAATACAATTAGTTGTAAAAAGAATTGGACCAGCAAAATTTACCATTTCTTTTTGTTGAGCATGCCATGCTCCTCCAAAATTACCGACTAAATGGCTAAACTTTTTTAGTTTAGGATAAGCATGGGTAGTAAGCATTTCACCATGAGTATATATATTTATTCCTTTACCTTCAGTTTGTTTTAAAAGTTCATAAATATCTAACAAATCATGACCACTAACTAAAATCCCTTTACCTTTTATTGTGCCTCTTTTTACAGTTGTAATTTCTTGTTTACCAAAAGTTTCTGTATTTGCTTTATCTAAAAGAGCCATAATATCAACAGAATATTTGCCACATTCAATTACCATACCTTGAAGTTTGCCTGCATCAAGGTCTTTTCCTGAAACGTAAGCCATCACTTTGTGCATAAATTTATAAAATTCTGCATCTTCATAACCAAGCATTGCAGCATGATGAGCATAAGCAGATACACCTTTAAGACCATAAATTAAAAGTTCTTTTAAACTTCTAATATCTTCATTTTCTTCGTTTAATATTGATAATGTAGCTGCTTTTTCTTGCAATTCTTTACTTGAACCACCAAAATAATTTGCTGCTTCTATTAAATTGCAACAACATGGGCTTTCAGAATTGCCGTGAATTTTTTCCCTTGCAACAGATTTTATAGCAACTCTCACATCAATACCTTTTTTAATCATCTTTTCTATTGCTTCATCATCAAAATTAACGTTAGTAATTGTAGTAAAAAGGGCGTCTCTAACAAAATTATCGGCTTCAGACACATCAACACCACTATGTCTAATATGCTCAACGAAATAAGACACTCCTCCAGCCACATACATAAGCAAATCTAACAAGTTTGCTGTAGATTCCTTCTTGCCACAAACTCCTACAATATCGCAACCTTTATTTCCTTTAGTTTCTTGACATTGGTAACAAAACATATACTTCTCCTTTAAAAATTTTAAAAATAATACTATACTTATCTTAAAAATAAATTGATTATGGTCAAAAATGGAAAAAAAACTTGCTATTAATATTTTTACTAAAAATTTTTTAGGAACTGAAGATAAAGTTATTATTGATGAATTAGACTCTATTTCTAAAATAATCACCTTAGACAAAAAAGAAAATCTTTTTATGGAAGGTAATCCTGCTACAAATATATACTACATTATTTCTGGTTCTATAAAATTGTATCGTATATCTAATGAAGGTAAAGAAATTATCATTAGAGTTGCTACTAAACACGATATTTTTGCTGAAGCAGCTATTGCTTCTCTTGATAAATATCCAGTTAATGCTACATCTACAGAAAAAACTGAATTACTTGCTATATCTGTTGATAAAATTCGTAAATTAACATCTAAAAAACCAGAATTTTTAATGCAACTTTTAGGTGCAATGACGTGTCAATTAAAATATCTCATAAATGTAGTTAGTAGCTTAAATTCAGATAACGTTGAAGATAGATTAATTAAATATCTAAACACCTTATCAGAAAAAAATAAGAGTAACGTATTTATATTACCTATACAAAAAGGAGATCTTGCACTACTTTTAGGCACTACTGCAGAAAATTTATCAAGGTTATTTAAAAAATTAACTAACAAAAATTTAATAAAAATTGAAAATAAAACTATTACTTTATTAAATTGATTCTATAAACTACCGTAACTATGTAAACCTGATAAAAGTAAGTTTACTCCTAAATAAGTGAAAATTGTTAAAATAAATCCAATTACTGCAATAGTATTTGATAACATTTTATTCCATTTATTATATATTCTTCCATGTATATAAATGCCATATACTACCCAAGTAATAAAAGCCCAAGTCTCTTTTGGATCCCAGCTCCAATACCTACCCCAAGCCTGCTCTGCCCATATAGCACCAAATATTAGACCACCAATAGTAAATATAATAAATCCAAGAACGGCAAATTTGTATGCAAAATCGTCTAATTTTTTTAAATCTAAATTTAGCGATAGAAATAATCGTTTAATATGTAAACCCATATACCAAAAAAGAATAACCATAAAAACAGTAAAAAAGAAAAACATTAACTTAACTGCCGTTAAATTATTATTAATTGTAGCAGAAAATAATCTAAAACCTTCTTTATTGCCGTTTATGAATGCAATTAATCCATCAAAAAGAAGTGCAAATAGTATAGAAGTAGCAATACCTACTGTTGTAGTCCAAAAAACGTAAGTAGCTTGAGACTTATTTTTTGAAGTTAAAATTAAATATAAAAAAGCCGAAATTGCAGAAAACGCAAAAAACACGTAAGCAATAAAACTTAATGATACGTGAGCTAAAAGCCAGTTACTTTGTAATGCAGGAACGAGTGGCTCTATGTTTTCTGATGCACCAACAGTATCAATAAAAAGAAGCATAGAGCCAGCTACTGCCGTTGCAAAAGCTCCAGCTGCCTTAATTTTAGTTTTATATTCAAATATTAAATAAACAACCATCATTAATAATGAAAAAATTTGTAATGATTCATAAAGATTTGTAATTGGAATTGATTTATATATACTCTCTCCAAACATTGTATAATAATCATACCAACGTTTAAAAAAAGATACTGTGTGAATTACAACACCAAAACTACAAATTACTGTTGCAATTTTTCCTATTGTTTGATTTTTAAAAAACAAGAAACTTGAATATAAAATCATTGACACTAAATAAAGTAGTCCAGATATAGCTGTATAATCTATTTGCATTTATCCATTCCTTAAAATTACGCATTAAGCAATTTTTTAAAAGATTTAGACGGATTAATAAAAGAAAATTTTCTTTGTTCTAATATAGAATAATTAATAATCAATTTTCCATTATCATCAGAAAATTTAAAGTATATTGCTGTATAATTAAGACAATAAATAAAAATTAGCCCAAATATAATAAATATAAATCCAATATATACTACTGGAGTGCCTGGATCTTTTTTTACAGATAATCCAGTATATTCAATGCCATATAAGTCATTAAATATAATATTTATGCCTAACTCATCAATTTTGCCTCTATCTGGATATTTCTGCAATAACCAACCTCTAATTATTGGCTCATCAACCTTATACACTTCTATTAATACTGCTGGGTTATTCATTTCATCAGATGATGAAAATATTTTTCCCTCTTCATTTTGAGATAAAGTAGGAGCAAAATCTACAATTTTTGCGACAAATTCGCCATCAATGATAAATAACTCATTAAAATTTACTAATTTATCTATTTTATCACCATCTTTTTTATCTATTGTTAATTTAACTTTAGCATTTTTATTTGGATAAACTCCAAAATTAGTTTGATAAAAATATATACCATTATATTCTAATGGTTTATTCACATCTATATTTACATTTTCAACTTCTTTACCATTTTCTATAATAGAAATATTACTAGTATATGATTTTGCTCTATTAGAATTTTGATAATATTCAACAGTAAAATCATTGCATTTTACTTCAAAACCAAGTGGCACTAACTCACCAGTAGGCAAAACAGCGACATCATCAAAATCACCTTCTAATATATTCATAAAACCATTAAAACCTGCAATTCTACCAATTAAAGCACCTAAAAGAACTATAATTATACCAAAATGAAGAATTATAACGCCATATCTTCCTTTTTCATGGGATACTGCTTTATAAGTATCTCCATTTTTTTGACCTCTAAAACCTAATTTAGATAATTTTTGAATAAAATCACTTTCACTCATATTAACTTGAGATGTTTCTTTTAACTTTATATTTTCATTATCAAAACCAGATTTTGCAAAAGGAAAAAGTTTTATAGTGCATATAATAATATTTATCCCGAAAAGAGATACAAGAATAATAAAAGGAATTGAACTATATATATCTATCAAGCCTGTATTAATTAAAAAATTATGAACAGAAGCTGCATCAGCACCAAAGATAGACGATAGTTTATCCATAATAGCCTGTCCATCACCTTGTGGAACGAGACTACCTAACATAGATAATATTACAATAAGAATAATTAATATAATTGCAAATTTTGCAGAACCTAAAAACGTAATTAAATTTTTCATAGTCATTATTTATATATAAAAAATTTGGGGCGGTCAAGCCGCCCCTTTAAAATTATTATTTTTTTGCAAGAGCTGCACCTTTTGCAGCCATTGCATCATCAACAAGTTTGTAACCTTCCATAGATAAATCTATAGATTTTGTAAGTGCTTCCCTAGCAAGTGCTGGATTGTGGAAACCGTCAGAGTTTTCAGCAGTCCAGTATTCCCAAAGAAGATGAGCTTCAGAATGTTTAAGTTGAGCTTGTTTAATAATATCTTGAGAAATTCCCATACGTTGAGCTGCAACTATAGCATCTGTAAGAGTAACAAGCCAAAATTCTGCTTTTCTCATTTTGCTTGTAGTATATGCTTTAATTGAGTTTATAGAATAAAGTGCTTTATCTTTATCCCAGTTAGTAGATACTTTGATATATTCTGGTGAATATTTAGTAGTATCCCATTTTTTATCTGCACCAGTTCCATGACAATCAGAAGTTAAGCAAGTAGTTTCTAATTGATGGCGAGGAGAAGCTGCAAAGTGAGAAGTAAATTTTAAGTTACCTTTTGCATCTTTAATTGCTGGTGTATGACAAGAATCGCAACCAATTCCAGCTTGAGCATGTTTAGATTCATAGTAGCTTTCTGCATCTGGATGTTGTCCTTTCCATAATGGAGCACCATCAAATCTGTTTTTAAAGTCTTGGAAATTGATTTTACCAAAATAATGATCGTATAAGTTAAGCACATCTTTAAATGGGAAGTGATTTGCTCTTCTATCAGTCATTTTAATAGCTTCTTTAGTTGTATATTCTGTGCCAGGGTTACAGTTATATTCAACGTGGCACTGAGCACATTGTAATATTTTACGTTTTGGATCATCTTTTTGGAGGATTGCAATTTTTCTATCGTATCCTCTTTCACCCATTGTAAGATATTCTACAGGGTGGTTAGTTTCAGCATTTTTTTGATAAAGGTTATCTTTACCATCTGGGTTAGTCATAGCATCAATAAGTGCATCTCTAACTATACGAGGTTCTGCAGAGTGAGGATCATGACAAATGAAACAGTTAAGACCGTGTTGCATTTCTTTTGCCATAGCAACTGGGTTAGAAGCTCTTGACCATTTTGCACCTTCTACAGGGTCTCCCATATAAGCCCAATCAAGGATATGATCCATTGTTTTACAAGCCATACAAACTGGGTTATTAGCTGTAGCAGTTTGACGCATAAATGCTTTTTGGTTTGGAACTTCTGGGTGAGTATCTTCTAATACGTCCCATACTTTACCAGTTTCAAAAATATAATTCCAACCATTTTTACCTTGGAAACGACCACCGAAAGCTCTATCAACTGCAAATTGATCTATCAACATAACAGCATGAGAACGAGTAGATGCGTGTTCTTTAGTAAAACCATGTGGTGCCATAAGTTTATCCCAAGCTGGGTTTGGAGATCTTCCACCTTGATTAGACTTGTCATTACGTGCTGGACGTGAAGTAATGTCTAACTGTTGGAAAGAATCAAACTGTTCTTGGTGGCATTGACCACAAGCCTCCCACTCCATTCTTGTAGTAGGACGAGTTTCTGGGCTAGGTTCTTCAGCATGGTTAGCTGGAATTTCATGACAATTTACACAGTTTACATCTTTGTGAGCCCCTCTATTATGAAGCATAGAAACTGTTTCATGACATCCATCAAAACAAGTTGCTGTATCAACAGCATTAGCTAATTTTGCTTTAGCTTTTTCTGCTGAAGTTTTTAACACAGTTGCTTTTACACTACCTTCTGTAGCAACTGTTTTAGCTTCTGAAGTTGCTGCTGTAGCATCTGTGTTTGCGGAATTTTTACAACCTACGGTAATAAAAAAAGTAGCTACTATCATAATAGCTAATATTTTTGAACCTTTGTGCATATTTATTCCTCCTCTTAAATAAAATAAATCTTTTTTGGTGTCCCAAATCTTTATGATGTTATTTTAATGATAATAAAGTAAATGTGTAGTAAATGTGGGTAAATTTTGTAAAGAATTACCTTAACAATTATTACTTAATTATTAGATAAATTTATATACAAATTTACATATAGATTTGTTAGATTTGTAACATAAGATATTGTTAAATTAGTCAAAAAGTTCGGAGGGGAATTTATGAAAAAATATCTGATTTTAACAATTATTACTGCAGTTTTTTGTGTAATGAGTGCAGTATCAGCAAATGCGTCAAAATCTACAACATCTTACGATACTCACCCTGTAGAAATTGGTGGAAATGATTGTTTGTATTGTCATGATGCAAATTCTAAAGCAGAAGAAAAATCTAGTTCTAATGCTGGTAAAGAATGGAATGATAGTTTACACGGCATAAATATGGTGCCTTGTTCTGCTTGTCATGGCGATGAAAAAACTTTTTTAGCTACATCTTCTATTGATAACTGTATCTCTTGTCATCCAGGAGAATCTGCAACTATTAAAAGAAAAACAAAAGTTGAAGAAGGTAAAATTGTATGTGTAAATTGTCATACTGCACACACTTTTACAGCACCAAAAGAAGATAAACCAGTTCATACTAAATAGGAGGCAAAATTATTATGAATCTAACAAGAAGAAATTTTATAAAAGCAACTTTAGCAGCAAGTGCAGCTGCAGCTGCTGGTATTACCCCAACTAATGCTGAAGCTCAAGCAAAAGGAACTCCAGTTGATAAATGGGTAAAAGGCGTTTGTCGTATGTGTGGAACTGGATGTAGTGTCTATATCGGTGTTAAAGATGGCAAAATGGTTGCAATGAAAGGTAATGTTGATTCTAAAACAAATACTAAAGGTTTCCTTTGTGTTAAAGGTATGAATATATTTAAAGTTGCATACCACCCAGACAGATTGACTACCCCTCTTATTAGAGATAAAAATGGCAAACTTCAGCCTGCTACATGGGACGAAGCACTTACTTTGATAGAAACTAAATTTAAAGAATTTCATAAGAAATACGGCTACGATTCTGTAGCTTATTACGGTTCAGGACAATGCACTACAGAAGAAAGCTATACATTCAACAAATTATGGAAAGGTGGTTTCGGCTCAAATATGGTTGACGGCAACCCTCGTCTTTGTATGGCTTCTGCTGTTGCTGGCTATCTTACATCATTAGGTTCTGATGAACCTGCTGGAGCTTATGAAGATATAGAAAAAGCTAAATGTATCTTCTTAACTGGTTCAAATACTTCTGAAGCTCACCCTATTCTTTTTAGAAGGATTGCAAGATATAAAAAAGATAATCCTGATGTAAAAGTAATTGTATGTGAACCAAGAAGAACTAAAACTGCAAATATTGCAGATATGTGGATGCCATTTAAACCAGGAACAGACGCTGCTATTTTTAATGGTATGGCAAGAGAAATCATCAAAAACAAATGGCATGACGAAGATTTTATTAAAAATCATGCTCGTTTTACTAAAGGTGATGGTTCTGAAGAAATTAAATTTGAAGAATACGTTAAATTTATAGATAAATACACTCCAGAATTTGTCCAAAAAGTTACTGGTTGCCCAGCTGCAAGAGTTAAAGAAGCAGCAAAAATATTTGCTACAAGTGGTGCTTCTCTTTCTATGTGGTGTATGGGATTAAACCAACGTTCTAATGGTGTATTTGCTAACAACTTAGTTCACAATCTTCATGCAATTACTGGTATGATTGGAAAACCAGGTGCTGATTCTTTTTCTCTTACTGGTCAACCTAATGCTTGTGGTGGTGTTAGAGAAACTGGCTCTCTTTCTCATCTTCTTCCAGGTTGTCGTCCAGTTGCTAATGAAGGCTGGCGTAAAAAAGTTGAAAGCTACTGGAAAGTTGCAGAAAATACAATTAACCCATCTAAAGCAATTAATCCAAAACCAGGTATGCATGCTATTAAACTTTTCTCTAGCTTAGGTGCTGAAAACGATAATACTAAACCAGTAAAAGGAATTATTATTTCTACTACAAACCCAGCTCAATCTTTACCTAATACTAATAGATTTATTAAAGGTATGAGAGACGCTTTTACTGTAGTAATTGATATATTCCCTACAAGAACTGCTCAACTTGCTTCTGTTGTTCTTCCTGCAGCATTTCTTTATGAAAAAGGTGGCGTATATGGTTGTTCTGAACGTCGTAGTTTCCTTACAGAAAAGGCTGTTAATCCACCAGCTGAAGCAAAACCAGATATTTGGATAGCTTCTCAAATTGCAAAACGTATGGGACTTGGCAAATATATTCAATGGGCAAATGAAAAAGATGTTTCAAAAATGAACGAAATGGCATGGAATGACTATATTGGTTGCACTGCAAATACAGAAAAAACTCTCAAAGGTGCTACTTATTCTCGCCTTAAATCATCTAAAACTGGCGTTCAATGGCCTTGCCCAGATACAAAACATCCAGGAACTTATAAAAGATACGTTCCTAATATGGACCCTATTTTTGATGATCCAGAAAGATATGGATATAAAATGCCAGCTGATGTTAAATCAAAAAGAATTTATTTCTATGCTCGTCCTGATGGCAGAATGAATGTATTTTGTCGTGGACACGAAAATAATAGTGAAAAAACTTCTAAACAGTATCCATTCCTTATGACTACTGGTCGTGTTCTTGAACAATGGCATACTGGCACTATGACTATGCGTATTCCTGAAACTGCTCAAGCTCACCCAAATTCATTTGTTGAGATTCATGTAAATGATGCTAAAAAACTTGGCATAAAACAAGGTGATATGGTTAAAGTTGAAAGTGTTAGAGGTTCTAATATTCTTCCTGCAAGAGTTGTTAATATGACGTTAGAGGGTGTTGTATTTGTGCCAATGCACGACCAAAAAGCTGAACGTATGGTAAACTTTATTTGTAGTGATGTAATCGATGCTGGCTCAAGTGAACCAGATTATAAAGTTTCTGCCGTTAAAATCAGCAAATTTAGTGGTCCTAAAAATGTAGCAGAAAGATACGTTGTTGATAGAGCAGAACTTGACAACCCTACTTTCTCCTAATTAATATTTATATTTTCTTTTCTATTGTGACGGTCTATAATATTATAGACCGTCTTTAATATTATTAAACTGGAGAATTAAATGGTTTTTACTGCAAGTGTCGTTTATATTGATGAAAAAAGAGGCAGTTACGCATTAGAATTTTTACAATCAATAAAAAATGTAGAAATATATGAAAAAGATTTATCAAAAGGCAAAATTGTAATAGTTATTGAAGCCGAAGATAATATAGAAACAGAAAAAATAGAAAAAATAATTCGTGAAAACGATGCAGTTATAGATATAGACCATTACGCATTCCACTTTGAAGAAGAAGTAGATGCGTTAATATCTGGAGAAAAGAAGCCAGATGTTAATTTTGAAGAATTTTTCAAGAAAAAACGTAAACTACAATGAGTATAATAGACGCAATTAGAAATTTACTTAATGAAAATCCTTTTTCTGGGCATTACAAAATTAATAGAATGAGACCTCCTGGTTCTGTTGATGAAAAAAGGTTTATGAAACTATGTGTTAGGTGTTCAAGATGCGTTGAAGTATGTCCTTATGGCGTATTAAAACGTTCTACAAAAACGGAATATGGAGAGATTGGAACACCTTTTATATATGCAGAAGAAGCTGGTTGCCATTTATGTATGAAATGCACTAGTGTATGTCCTACTGGTGCTATAGACCCTAATGTTACAGAAATGACACAAACTTTTATAGGTATTGCAAGGATAAACGAAGATACTTGTAATAATTTTATATACGACAGACAAGAAAGTGGTGAAACGCCAGATGGTATGGCAGCAATTTGCAGTTCTTGTTTTAATGTATGCCCTTTACAGTTTGATGCAATACGTCTTGAAAATGGACTTATTCCTATAATTACAGACCAATGCACTGGCTGTGGAATGTGTGTTGAAAGATGTCCTACTCGCCCTCGTTCTATTTCTATTATACCTAAAGATATGCCTGATGCAGATACTGCTGGATACTTTCATTATTTAAAAAGGATAGATAAAAAATGAAATTAAGTCGCAAAATTATCCAATGGTTATTCTTTTTATTAATGTTTATTGTGCCAATATTAAATATGGCAGAAATTTATTTTATAAAAGGCACTTATATATCTCTTGACGTTGGTTCATTAGCTGTATCTGACCCATTAGCAGTTTTACAGGCAATTTTTGCTTCCCATGAAATTCAAGCAGTAATGCTTGCCTCCGTTACAATTCCTGTGGCAATAGCGTTACTATTAGGTAGGGTTTGGTGTAGTTGGGCTTGTCCTTATTACTTAATTCTTGATGGTATAGAATATTTAAGAAAAAAACTAAAATTAAAACCTTTAAAGCCCCACTATTCAGAAAGCAATATTACTAAGGCAAATTTCTTTAGATATTCCTTGTTATTAATAGGTTTTATTATAGTTGGTGTTGCTGGTGTTCCATTGTTATATTTAATATCACCACCGTCAATTATATCATCTCAAACAGTAATGCTTGTAAAATATTTTACATTAACGGCAGAATTTATTATTTTACCAATAATATTAATATTAGAATTTTTCTTTTTTTATCGTTTTTGGTGTAGATTTTTCTGTCCTACTGGAACAATCTTAAGCCTTTTTAGAACAAAAAAAGGATTACACGTTGAATATAGTGGCAGTTGTTCTAATTGTTTAAGATGTGTTAAAAGCTGTCCTATGGTTCTTGACCCTCGTAAAGATGGTGATTCATCACAATGTCATAATTGTGGCGACTGTGTATCAAACTGTCTTGATAATGAGAAAAAAGATACTTTAAAATTTAAAATCAAGTAACTCTTTATTGTTAAATAATTAATTTTGTATTAGAGTAAATCATGAAATTAATGGCAAAAATCATTTTTCTACTTACCCTTGTTATATTAATAATAATGATACCTTCTGCCACTTTATTATGGCAAAATCAACAAAGAACAATAGTAGAACAAGCACATATTAGAGCTCAAGCAATTCATCAAATGATAGTTATAACTCGCCAATGGGTAGCAGAAAATAGAGATAAAATTGAGCAAGTTCCAGCAGTTGCCACTAAGGAGCTTTCAAAATATGCCAACCATATGGCTACTTTTCGTTTTCATATTACAAGTGATAAGTTAGTTAATCCAGATAATGCACCTACAGATTTTGAAATTGAAGCAATGCAATACATGAATAATAATATAACTAATGAATACTATAAAGTAGTTAAAGATGATAAATCAAATAACATATATATGTATGCTGCACCACTATTCATTAATGAAAGTTGTTTAGGTTGTCATCAACATCAAGACTATAGAATTAATGATTTTAGAGGTATTATATCAATTACTTTTCCATTAGATGAAATTGAAAAAACTATGGAAAATAATATTAAAGTAGTCCATTTTACAATCATTATCACATTTGTTAGCTTGTTAATAGTTATTTGCTTTTTAATATACTGGTTAATAGTTCGTCATATTAGAACATTAACTAATGCAACTAGTGATATTAGTAAAGGTAAAAAAGTTAAAACGAAGATAATTACTGATGATGAAATAGAAATATTATCTAAAGCCTTTGATAATATGAGTAATAAAATTGCATCTAATGATAAAATTATGAAAGCAATGCTTGATGAAGCAGTTTCAAAATATATTGCAACCGTTAAAGAATTGGAAGAAAAAAATAAGACGTTGCATAGTGTAAACCAATTAAAGACAGATCTTTTAGATTCTGTATCCCACGAAATTAGAACACCTTTAACTAAAATACTATCGTATTCAGAATTGCTTAACGATCAAAGAGTTTTAGAAAATGAAGAAATGAGAAATACTTTTGCAGCAAGTATGAAAAAAAATATTAATGCAATAAAAAATATGTTTAATGATATTATAACATTAAGTCGCCTTGAACATGAACAACATATTTATCATAAAATACCTGTAAATATATTTGATATGATTAAAGAAACATGGGATTTATACGACCTTGATGTAAAAAATAAAAATCTTAATATAACAATCAATATTGACGAAAATGACGTTATTTATGTTGATGGTGAAACTTTTTCTACAGTAATATCAAATATTATTTCTAATGCTATCAAATATTCTAAAGATAATGGTGAAATAATAGTAAACGGAAAAAGAGACGAAGGAAATTATATTATTACTTGCACAGATTATGGAGTTGGCATACCAGAAAAAGATATAGACAATGTATATAAAAGATTTCAACGTGGTAGCAATGTTAAAAAATTATATGCTGGCACTGGTTTAGGGCTATCTATTGTTACAAGAGTTATAAAAGCCCATAAAGGAACTTTTAAAATAGAATCTGAGTTAGATAAATATACTAAAGTTACTATCACTCTACCATTAATTGAAGTTGAAAATATTGATGAATAAAGAGCTATTAATTATTTTCTATAGTATAATTTGTATCATATAGGTTTATAATATGGACGTATTAAAAAGAATAATAGAACTACGAGATGAAAGAAATTGGTCTAATTACAAGTTGGCAAAGGAAGCAAATATACCACAATCAACTATGACAAATTTGCTTAAGCATGATAATTTACCTACTATTCCAACTTTAATTTCAATATGTAACGCTTTTGATATTACACTATTACAATTTTTTTCTGATAAAAATTCTTCATTTCTTTCATCTAAACAAGAATATTTTATATCAAAGTGGAATATATTAACTAAAGAACAAAAAGAGATTATTAATGTAATTATGAATGAATTTATTAAGATTAATAAATCGTAATATTTATTTTAATTAAACTTTATAATTAAACCTACTACCTCACGCAATAATATTTAAAATTTACTACAATAAATCTTAAAAATTATCCTTGCTCAAATTAAAAATTTTATACATAATTTTATTTTAGCTTGGAGGATCTTGAAATGTTTTTTCCTAAAAAAAATGTTCGTGTATCAGTTCGTAATAAACAAATAGTTATAGAGACAAAAACTGGCATAAATTTATATAGATTTCTTTTAAATGAAGGTATTATTCAGCCTACTTTGTGTGATGGTGCTGGTCAATGTGGCAAATGTAAAATTAAATTTTTAGGTAGTGATATTCCTAAACCTACTAAAAAAGAGTTACTTATTTTAGCAAAAATCAGCATAGAGGCTGGATATCGTCTTGCATGCCAACATACAGTAAAAAAAGATATAGAAGTTGATACTAGCGAGCTACCTTCTGGCTCAAAATTTACAAAAAATAATGACGACTACCCTAAAGCTCTTATAGACCCAGCTATAGATAAAAAATATATACACGATGTAAATGATGTAAATAGTGAAGAAGAGAATAATATCAATGATAATGAAATTGATAAAGAATCAATTGATACAGAAATAGATGAAAACAATAACCAAGTTGATGATACTATATCTATTAGCGAATTTAAGCCTATGGCTACTAAAGAACGACCTAAAGAAGACGCAAATATAGATGGCCCATCTGATGGTATATTTATGATACAACAGCGTGGCAAAGTTAGATACTACTGTTATTCAGCTTCTTTAGATAATATTGTTTCTGAAGGAACAGCAGAAACTGATGAACAACTTAAAGATTTAATAGAAAATGGACTTATACCAGATTTTATTCACAATGTATTAAAAATTAGAGATATAGATAGAGTATTAATGCTAATTGAAGATAACAATCATCAAGAAACAAAAAATCTTTTGAATATGGTAAAGTATTATAAATTTGAAATTGGCACTCTACTTTGTGAAGTAATAATGCCGTATGAAGAAAATCATAATGTTATTAGATTTTTTAGATTATTACATGCAGAAAGTAACAATAAACTTATTTTTTCCCTTGATATGCTTTCAAGATGTCATTATTTAACTAAAAATTTAGTTACTGATATTACTTTTAATGGTCTTAAAAATGTAAATTTATTATCAATAACTACAAAAGGGCAAAATAATATTAAAGATTTAGATAATAATTTTCTTATTACTTCTATTGATAAAAGAGGCGTATCGCCAGACGGTATTACAATATCAGCTTTACTAAAAGTTGTTAAATTAATGTATAAATATGGTATAATTGATAGTAATTTTATTATTAAACCTCGTAAAGAATTAGCCAATATTATACCATTAGATATTGCCGTTCGTCTTACAAAAAAAGATAATGTTGAAGCATTTTATATTGTAAATAATCGCTTTGCAGAAATTTATATTACACAAAATGATTTAGACGCTCTAAACGAAATTAGAAACTATATTCATACGATGACTGCTTTTACTCAAGAAAAAATAGGCAAAATTTCTGGTTTAGTTTTTTATACTGCCTCAAATCACGATAATTTAATAAATTTTATGTTTGATTTAGGGTTTATACCAAGAGAACTTGCAGACAAAACTGCTTATCACCCAGGTGATGCAACTATTAACGCTATAAAATTATTTAAAGAAAAAAATATGGAAACTTTTATTGAAAATAACTTAAATAATGTTTCATTAATAAATGCAGATGATGATGAAATTTTTATTAAAAATGCTACTT
Organism: Mucispirillaceae bacterium; assembly: GCA_045538075.1. Classification (GTDB taxonomy): domain Bacteria; phylum Chrysiogenota; class Deferribacteres; order Deferribacterales; family Mucispirillaceae; genus JAZSQT01. Next base: position 134 of record JAZSQT010000094.1, on the reverse strand, counting down.
TATCTGGTTTAATTAAATAGTATGAATTTTAATATTTTAGATAACTATAATATAATTGCTGATTTTTACAAAAAAATTAAAAGCAATAAGCAACAAATTTATAGCAACTTATATAAAAATAATAATTGGTTTTA
>JAZSQT010000036.1:0-9302 GCA_045538075.1 Mucispirillaceae bacterium | reverse complement strand
CTCCTTTTAAATATATATGAGTTTCCCCATATATATTTAAAAGAAAGATGTGAAAATAATAATTAATTTATTTTTTTATTTTGTATCCTGATTACAAATTTCATCAATATTATCTGTTATCCTATCAATTAATGTAGTGCCTATAAGAACATTACCTAAATTAGTGCTTAATTCATCAGGATTATCACAAGAACAATTTGTTATTATTTGTTCATCAGCCTCAATTGGACAAATATATTTATTAGAATTATTAATACATTCCCTAATTTCAGTAGTAATTGAGGCTTGATTACCTAAACTTGCATTAGTGCTACCGTCATAATTAACATTATTTTTTGAAAAACTTTTCTCTACAGTGCATTTTTGAATGTAACAACTATTACTATCAGTAATAAAACTATCAATGAACTCTGGATTATTAAATTCTCCCTCCATTCCACCAAATATACCATCTAATAAACCTGTTTCATTAGATAAATCAGGCATATTATCTCTACTTTTATCAAGTAATGAAAATAAAGAATCATCATTTGACTTTTCTTTGCTTAATTGTGTAGCTCCATCTGGATATTTGCCACTCTCATAAATTTTAGAAAGTTCATCTAAACTTATACCGCCAATACCTAAACTATCCGTATCTCCACCCTCTCCACATTGAGAACTGTTAAGACTATATAACTTAACGTTACTCTTATCTGCACTTTCTTTTATATCTGATATTGCAGTGAAATACGCCGAACTTAATACTGCACTTATTTGACTCGTTAATGCCTCTGTATCACTTGATACTGGACAAGATATAGAACCGTTAGCATCTAAATAAATCTTTTTACCACTATTTTTAAAATTCCAATTCATACATTCAGATATTTTCTTGCATGGGTGATTTGCTATTTCTTCTTCTGTTAAACCACTATATTCAAACCCACTACATAAATTTTGATTTGTTTTTTTATCACAAATCATAAAACTATCTGAGCAAATTCCTGCAATACCATAAACAGATAATGTTCCTTGTTTACTTATATTAATATTCATATTAATCAACCCTTTATTATCTTTAGAATAATAAATATCTGCTATTTCATCTTGACCTGCACAATATAACTTACCATTCACACTACTATTGCTATCAAGTGAATATATTTTTTCATCTCCTTTTCCCATTATAGTATTTAAATTTTTATCAAGATTATTTTTAAAACCATCAATTAAACCACTCTCTTTTGATACATCAGCACTTGTATTTCTTGCATTTTTATGTGATAACGCACTTTTTGCCTCTCCCAAACTTTTACCTATTTTACCTGCAGCAGATTTTCCTGCTTCTTCACCTTCACTATTTGAACCAATTCCACTTAACTCATTTATTGGCACATCAACAGCATAACTTAGAGAAAAATTTAAAAATAAAAAGATAAATATTATTAAAAGTCTCATATATCACCTCATATCTTACAAATAGCAACAATCTCGCTTTTGATATAACATCCACGTCATAACTCCCATATTAGTGGGATTATCTAAGCCTACTCCCCAAATTTCAGAAGGATAACCTATTGGAAAACGGGATTTTTTTGATTGAGGATATAATGGAAACATATTTATCTCGTTTTTTAATATAAATTGTGTGGGAATCGGTTGACACATTTTTGTTAACATATGACTTCCATTTACTTTTTGAATTTTTAAAAATTTACTCTGCTCAACTAATGTTCTTGTCACAAGCATCGCATAACTTGTTAAAGCTGTTCCAGAACCAACATTTGTTGTTAATGGATAAATACTACCCCAGCTCCCAGCACACCAAAAAAGCGGATTTAGTGCCTTCTTAGATAAACTCACACTTAAACTATCAGCCATACAACTTGTCTGTGCTACCTTATTTGCAACTAAAAGACTTTCTGGACTTAACGTCATAGCCCATAAATCATTTTGCCACCACACTTGAATCTCTGACATATGATCTATACCAGTTTGTGTAGGAATTGTTAAACACCCAGCAAACAAAGTTTCGCTAACCATTTTCATTACGGATAAATAAGAAAAATAATGCGAATTTGCTGTTATAAATTGGTCTCTTACACCTGATGACCTTGCACCATAAGCACGGCTCGCTCCTAATGGAACAGGTAAACTCATACCTAATGATGGAAAACAATATGGAATAGATACTGTATCAATATTACCTAATGGATTCCAAAAACTAATTGATATACCAGTCCTAACAAATGGTGGAATAGGTATCTCACACACGCAAATTGGTGGGTGTGGTTCAGTTTCCATATCTGTTCTCTCTTCACCATCTAATCCAATAGATTGACCTGCTACAGTAATAGGTAATATATTATCTATAGTTTCAAACATTTTTTCAGTTATATCAGCAAAAGAATCACCATTTTTAATTGCAATTTTACACATGGTTTCTGTATCTGAACTTTCTGCAACTTGTGAATATATTAAAAAACTAAAACATAAACTAATGACTTTTATAAACTTTAACATTAAAAACCCCTTTATCTATATCAACGGATATAACACTCACAGTATATTTTAAATTAAATAACTCTATCATTTTTTTATCTACTAACATTATTTGTTCATCTGATTGAACTACCTTTTCTAACGGACAACCACTTGATACAAGCATATAACTTTTTAAAACTTTCTTTAATTTATTTACTTTGTCTTTCTCTGCCTTATCACAAGCATTAAAAACTAGTAGTGGAGGAGGTGGAGATAATAAAAATTTTAACGGTTTAAAAGTATATCCTTTTGGATATAAAACACCTTTAATACTACCGTCTCTATCAACCTTTGGTATATCTTGAGGGAGTGTGTATATATAATCAACTTCATATTCAAAATCTTTATCCGATTTTAAAAGTTTTTCTCCACTACTAGTTTTTATATCATTTATCTTTTTATCTCTTTCTTTATTTACTCTTTTTTTAAATTCATCAGTTTTTGCATATTCTTTTGTTAAATCAATAAAATCTTTTTCTAAAATTTCATAAGTTTTTGCGTAACTTACTGAAAAACTTAAAAATAAAAATATGGATAAGAATAAAAATCTTCTCATCATATTAAAATCCTAAATATTTTGCTATTGGATATAATTTACGGATAATTTTATCCTTTGATATTAATCCAAAATACCTACTATCATAAGAACGTGGGTGAGTTCCTACAACAAAATAATACCCCTCTGGTATTACTTGATTTATCTCTAACTTTGGTAATTTATTTCCATTTTTATCTACATCTAAGGCAGTAGCAATTAAATTATCATCACAATAAAATATATTATTTTGGTTATTTATTTTTTGCCCTGGAGAACACATTATTTTTTTAACTAAATTCTTCGGTTTACCAGTATTATCACTCCAAGCAAGAAATATATAATCTCCATTTTGATACACTGGCTCATTAAAAGAAATTCCTTTTATCCAAAAATTATATTCAAGAGACACATCTCTTGAATATAATAAAAATGAACCAATAAGAACTCCAAATAAAACACATATTGCTATTTTATTTTTCAAATCCATATTTTTTAAAAATCTTAAAATTTTCATAAATTATCCTATTGTTTATTTAATTAAATCTTTAGGCATCGTCTCAACTGCTTCTTTAAAAGTCATTCCTTCTGCTACTTTTCCTCTTATATAAGTTCTCATTGCAGGAGTAGTGAAAAATATCCTTTTCATCCAGTCATCAAGAACAAATCTCAATTTCATTTTTGTTTTTTCAAAAATCAAAATTGCTTCAGAATATTCACCTTTAATAGAATTAATGCTATCTATCATACTTTTTTCGTAAGGGCTAAAGTTGTGAGAAGTAGAATTTTTTAATTTTTCACTTGATGCAGGGCTTTGTGCCATGAAAATTTGAAATGCACTATTTTCTATAATAACTCTACCAGCAGTAGAAGTTGAAGTATCTGCTAAATCTTCCCAACCTTGTGTCCCTATAACCATACTTGCATTATGTTTACGGTATCGTCTGTAAGCCTGTTGTATAAAACCAGCTATACGAGGTTGACCTAAAAATTTATGTGCTTCATCTATCATAACTAATACTTTCCTAGAAAAATCTTTTGTTAAATAAATACTTTTAGATATATGAAAAGTTAGCATCATTAGAATTGGATCACGTAAATTAGGATTATCTTCCATAGACCCTGTTTCCATCACAACAATATCACTTGTAAAGGAAATATTGCATTCACCATTAAAAAATGCACCATAAGGCCCTGTTATAGCATACATAGATAAAATCTGAGCAAAATCTTGGCAACGTTCGTCTAATGTTCCATCTTCTTTCTTGCTTACCTCTATAAAACATTCAATAACAGTATCTACACCACTTCTTATTCCATATTTATCATATGTTAAATCTAATGCCATAACTAAAAAAGATTTAATATAACGCTCATGTTCATCTGCTAACTTAACATCTTGAGGACAACCCATTAACCAATACCAATCTACTAAAAATTCTTTAAATTCCTTGTAAATCTCTACACTTGTTAAATCTGTAAAAGGATTTAAACACATTGGTTTATCTGGAATAATATCTATATATTGACCATTTAATATTGAAGCAAAGTTTTCATAGCTACCACCAATATCAATAATAAATATTCTCGCATTACTCATCATATAATTCATTGCTATATATTGTAATGCAACAGATTTACCTGCTCCAGATGTTCCAATTATGAAAGAATTGTAGTTTGTATTAGATGCAAAAAAATCAAAAGAAAACAACTGCCCACGTGGAGAAAACATAAAAACTTCTGGAATATATGCTCTACCTCCCCAGTCTGCAGCAATAGGTGCTAAATCTACTGCATTCTCACTAAATACAGGTAAACCTCTACCTAAATCTTGTTTCATTTTATTATCATAATTACCAGGAAGCATTGATAATAGAATGGGTAAATTAATATACCTATCTTCCTCTAACGAAAAACCTAAAGTCTGAAAATACGATTTCACTTGACCTGTTATAGTGTTTAAATGATCATAAGAATTTCCAAAAGCCATGATACCGAAATTTATATGAAATATCTTCTTACCTTTCTCCAACTCTTTATTTGCAAGAACTAAATCTCGTTGCTTCATCGCTAAACGTGGAAATAAGTGTTCTGGTAATTTTTGCGATAAAATTATCTGTGAACGTCTTTTAACATTATCTATCCCCTTTTTACCCTCATTTATAATATTAAGACAAAGCATTACTTGGCTTTCTATGGTTTGCAAACCAAATGGGTTACCAATAAAATGTTCTGCCATAGCAACACTCCACTCATAAGCATAATCTTTTACACTTAAAGAACGTGCAAAACACTTATCAAATACTATATGATCATCGGCAATCTCAACTACAGTATCATTTGCTATCATTCTATCACTAATATTAACTAAACCATCTCTATAAGAAGGGATAGTTCTAAAATCGTGATTAGGATTAAATATTGAATAAATATGACGTATTAATCTATCAGGTTGTAATAATACTGGACTTAAATTTGCACTTTCTAATGCTGCTCTCATTCTACTCTGACAATCTTTCAAAGTATTAAAATTTTTCTCAAAACTTAATACCTCATTATTATTTTCACCAGATTTATCTTTCTTATTCTTCATGAAATCAAGTATTTTATCAAATATTCCATGCTCTTTATCCCGTCCTCCAATAGTTAATGCTATTAATAAAACATAATTTGATACGAATACTCTCATATTTTGGGTTACAATTTGACTAATTTTGCTTTCTATAAAATTTGAATAACTGTCTCGTGTTACTTCATATATTTCACCTTGCTTAGTTTTATTATTTTTCCATCTATCAACAATTTCTGTAACATCTCTTGAAGGTAATAATATAAATTGTAATGCTGCACCTTCTGGTAAAACATTCATTACAGTGCTTAACCCAGCTTCTGATGAATAACCACCATAAGGTTTACATTCAAAAATTACACTTAAAGCACCATCATCCATAAAATATATATTATTTTCTTTGTCAAAATCAAAATATGGGAGTGGTAACTGTTCTCTATCAACCAACATTTTATATATATTAGGATTTGAACCAGCTGAAATTTTCATTATTTCTTCTCCAATGGTGTAAGAAAATGACCAGAATTAGGAATTGTGCTATTCAAATAATCTGATAATATCCATTTGCCATCATCAACTTTCACAAATGAATACTTCCATGAATGCAAAACATTGTTACTATCTGTATAAGGTAATAAAAGAACTCTTAAAATAGTATCTGGAGTTCTTAATGGCGTAACTGGCCTATTAATAATAGCTGCAAGTTTATTATCTTTTTCTGTTTCCACCGCTCTCTTTTTACGCTCTAATTCTTCAGCCATCTTAACTTGAATAATTTGCACTTTTTCTTCATTTGTTAATTTTTTATTCTCTAAAATTTCTTCAATAGTTTTTGCATTATATTCATCTACTGGTATCACATATTTTACCGATTTACTGCTACAACCAAGAGATAATAAAACCATTAAAAAAATTAAAATATATTTAATTTTCACTACCTTTCTCCTTTTTCTATCGCTAAAGAATATTCATATACATCATTTAGACTACCACAATAGCCCATTGCTCCATCAATATTACATGCAAAATTTTCTTTATATGGCATAAATACCGAACAACCAGAAGTAATTACTATCAATAACAATAATACTAAATACCTCATATTATTTACCTTCCTTTTTATCTTCAACTTCATCAAAATTAACTTCTGTAGTGAATACAATATCAATTTTTCTACCAGAGTTAATTTCAATAACTGGAACCATATTTTCTGCTAAATCCATGTAAAATTCACTAATTCTATTTAACGCTGCACTTGTTCCAGCAAATAAGCCAGTCTCTAGTGTTTTATTAGGGTCTAAAGTTGTTACAACTCCACTTGCCGTTGTTGATACAATTTGACCTTGCTCCTCAAACGCTTCTGCAATTCCTCCAGCGAATTCTGCAGCAAAAGCTCTTGCAATTATTGCACCTTGTTTAGATACAACTCTACCAGGTAATCCCTCCATACCATTTTCACCTGTTACGTAACCAGTTATTGGCTTCTCATACGTTGAACCATCATTTTTTATACAACTCAAAGTTTTCAATCTAAATGACACCGTTTCTGTTGCTAAATTTCCTTTTGTTTCTGCTAAAATAAAACAACCTCTAATATCGGCTTTACTAAAATTTGGCAAATTAGATATACCTGTTACTCGTAATAAAGAGGGAATAGGATCATTCAAACCTTCTCCCATCGTGGGTGCAATAACACCAGATAACAACATTCCTTTAACAAAAGACCCAGCAGGTATTTTTAAAGAAGGCTTTTTTAATATCTCCTCCTTTTTTTCTTCTTCCATACTTTTACCTATAGGCTCACCTACAGAAATCAAATTCGTTAATACTGTAACTTGTGGTCCATTTTTATTATCAACACCAATTGGAACAACCACATCATTAGATTGTTGCATATTTATATCAGCTGGAGGTGGTGGTATTTTATAAGTTTCTTTTTCATCTGTTTCTTTTTTATTTTTTTCTTTTAAATCTTCTGGTGTTTCTGGTGGAGCTAATTTCATTGCTAATAAATCTTCTTGTAATTTATTCTCTGTATTTTTTAAATCATCTTGTAATTTTTTATTATGACCAGATAATAGCTCTGTTTTTTTATTTAAATTCTCTATTTCTTTTAATAATTTATTATTTGTATCTTTTAGTTTTAATAAATCTTCTCCAAAACGAACTTTATATCCTTCTTCTAATGATTGTTCTTTATTTACAACATTTATTGTAGCTACTTCTTTTACTTCTTCTTTACCACCAGTAAAATCTAATAGCATCCATACAAATAAACCAATACCACCAAAAACTAAACCAATAACCATTAGCCGTTTCTTTTTTTCATTATCATATGCAAATTTCATTTATTCTCCTTTTTTTCTTCTATTTCCACATAAACATCAGCACGCCAACACTTTGATGGTTCAATGCCTTTATGACATACAATGGAAATTACATCTTCTACTTTTATTCCCTTATTTCTTAAAAGATTAACTATTTTTTCTGCTCTTTGTCTTGCTAATGTTTCTTGCATTTTTGGGCGAGGACCATCTGGAGATGCATAACCTATTACAGATATATCTTTTATATTTTGTTTCTTAAGATTAAAAAAAGCCTCTAATTCATCAATAGATATAGGCTCACTTTTTTCTACTGGAAATTTAATTGTTATTTTTTTTCTACCATCTTCTAATTCTTCTAATAAATTATCTTTATCTTTTAAGTTATTTAATTCATCTGATAATTTTAAATTTGATAAATCATTTTGATTTATTTTTTGAACATTAGTCAATTTATTAAGTTTATTTATACCAGCCCATTTAATTTGATGGACTGGCATGGCAATAGGTTTATACACTTCCTTTTGATAAACACTATTATCAAAAGGATTTAAACCGAACACAATAGCAGTTGATAGAATTACAGCAGTAATATCCATAATTCACCTTATTCTGCTTTTAATTTATTTATTAAATCATCTGTTAAACCAGAATATTTAACACCATTATAAAAAAATAAAGGTGTGCCTTGTAATTTCAATTTATTTGCAAACTCTTTATGTTTATCTAACATTAAGATACCATCTTCACATTCCCTAAATTCTGTTATTTCTCCTTTAATTACTTTTTCATATTCAATTTCTTTATTTTCTGAACATAATATATGAATACTTTTCTTTTTTGCTTGTGGGTGGAGTGCATCTATTGGAGTTAGATAGACGTAACGTGTTATATCCTTTATGTCTTCTTTAAATACTTTTTCTGCTTGAATACAAAAAGGACAATCTACATCAGTAAATTCAATAACCTCTTTTAATCCATCACCAAATTTTAGTGCAATACTTTTATCTATACTATTTAATATATTTTCATTTTGTTTTTTTATAATCTCATCATATTTTTGTTTCGTTATATTCTCTCCTTTTTCGTTAAATAACATTCCTAAAACAGTATAATTGCCATATAAATCTGTATAAAAAATCTCTCCAGTGTCAATAATTGTAATTTCTCTTAAACCAGGAATAACACAATCACCTATAGAAATATTTCCTATATCCTTAAAATTTTTCTTAATATTATCAATAACTTCTTCTTTTGTAATTATATCACAAGAAACATTCATTGTAGAATTGTGTGATTTTTTAATTATTAAAGTAGTAATAACACCTAAAAGAAAAATAATCGTAAA
>JAZSQT010000120.1:0-3146 GCA_045538075.1 Mucispirillaceae bacterium | reverse complement strand
ATAGGGTCTGTATTAGGTTTCTTCTTAGGTCCAATATTTTCTGATAAAATATTAAAATCAAGAAAAAAAACAATGATAATATTCTCTTTATTGCTTTTTATTGTATTACTACCTTTTATCATACAAATAAAGTTGAATTTTATTGCTTTATGTATCCAAGTTTTATTGATTGGTGTCCTATCTTGTGGAGTTCAACCTGTTGCTATAATGGCAATAAAAGATATATTTTCATTAAATATTACTGGAACAGCTTTAGGTATGTTTAACACTTTTCCTTTATTGTGTGGTGGATTACTTCAATTTTTAATCGGTATAATACTTCAACAAGTTAGTATCAATGGATTAGAAAAAAATATAAATAGTTATGCTTTATCTTTTAGCTTAATGAGTATAGCTTGCTTTATTGGATTAATTGCTATTATATTTTTTAAAGAAAATCAAAGAATAGATAAATAATTATTCTTTGTATTATAAAATACTACCTAAAGTATTAGAAATATATTCATCTTTTTCTGGGTCTTCAATAATAATACCTTTTTTCCAAAACAGTTTACCGTCTGTGGCGTAACTTTCTCCAAGAGGGTGAATTATTTGATTAGTTTTTAACTGAATACCCATATAAAAAGAATGTTTACCATCATAAGCGTAACCATCACCTAAAAAGGTGAAATTAGTAGGGTCTGCATTGGCAATTTCATTTATACCATAATATACATGAGATTTATCTTTAACGTAGTTATCTCCTAAAATAGTAGCAGAAGCCATGTTAATATTTGGTATCTTTTCGCCCCTAAAAAACATATGATCTTTATCAAAAGAAAAAACTGGTTCAGATTCTGCAATATCAAAGCTATTTGCATGAGCTTCAAAGAAATTTGTAATCAATTCTGTAGGAGTTTTTTCAACGTAACAAAATATTTCGTTACTTATAATATATCTTGAACCAAGAACAATTATATTATCAAGAGGAAAATTTTTAATTGGGTCAGTTTCATAATAAACACAATTTTTATCAGAATAAAAAGAATATTCTATATGTTGAAAAGTTGAATTATCTATATAAGATAATAAATCACCATTAATAAACGTATAATTTTTATCTACCCAAACGTAGTCAATTTCGTGAGATTTAAAAGTATTTGGATCAGCATTTGCTATAGGCTCTCCGATAAAATAAACATAGTTCTTATCTTTAGCATATAACTTCCAATCTTTATTATCTTTATTTGATGCAGACTGAACACTAAATAATCTAAAAGAATCTGGGTCAGCATTGTCTATCTTTTTGCCCATAAAATAAATATGATTTTTATCTTTAGCATAATAGTCAATTCTATTATTATTGTCATCTTCAATATCTTTAGGGATATACGTAAAAGATGCAACATCTGCATTAGGGATAATATTGCTATGGTAATAAACATTGTGTAAATCTTTGTAGTAATTACCTGTGATATGCTCCATATCTTTGACGAATTTTTTAGAATATTGGTTGTCAAAGCGATATTTTGCAAACTTATCTGCAGCATATCCATATCCAGTTGGTCTAAATGTATTAACATCAGCATTGCGTATTAATTTATCTCTAAAAAATATCCTACTTCCACTTTTGCTATATCCATAACCTAATACTTCAAAATTTTCTGGTGATGCTGCAATTTGTTTATTTGTATAAAAAACAGATTTAGAATCACAAATATAATTGCTATCTTCTATAAGTTTTATAGTGCTACAATCAGCATTTTCTATAATTTCGCCTTTATAGTAAACATTTTTATTATCAACGGCAAATTGTCCATTAACTGTTATTGCATTTGGATTAGCATTTAAAAGAATAGTAATATGAGATTTTTTAATGAAAAATACATTTTTATCGTCAGCAACATAAAAATTATTTAAAATTCTAACTTTATCACTATTACAGCCATCTATTATTTCTTTGCCATAATAGACATTGTTTTTATCTTTATAAAAATTATGGTCAATATATTCTATAGTTTCCACATCAATATAATCTAACTTTCTTCCTTCTGCATAAATGTTTTTGCTATCTGTAACGAGAGGGATACCAGTCTTATTATTGCCACTACAAATTATTCTAAATACACCTGCAGAGCTACCCTCAATTTCTTTACCATTATAGAATATAACATTTCCATCAGAGGCATATCCATTAGCAGAACGATAAGTAGAAAAATTGCTTGCAGCACAAAGATGTATGCCTTTATAATAAGCATTATATTTATCTATAGCATAATGCCATTTTAATGCTTTGAAAGTAGATGTATCGGCACCTTCAATAATATCTGTTCCGTAATAAACATTTTTATCGTCTTTAGAATAAGCAGTAGAGCAAGAAATAAATGTTTTAGGGTTTGCTTCTGGGATAATACGACCATATATATTGTAAACTTGTTTGCCGTCTGTCAAATAAGCACCATCTCTTGAAATGTAATTAAGGTTACTTTCAGATGATGATTCAATTATTTTTTCTATACCGATAGATAAATCTTCAGATACTATATTTTTAAATATTGATAATATTTCTTTATCAAAGTTATTGTCTAATGGATTATTAGGAAAAATATCTTTGTAAACACTATTGAAAAAATCTTTTAAATCTTCTGGCATTGCTTCAATATAATCATTTTCAGGTAAAATCGTAATAGATTTAGATTTTATCTCAATCATACAAGCAATATTATCAATATGGTCTAAAGATATAGTGCAAAAGTTTTTTTCGTTTTCACTTAAATAATTTGATAATGTAGAAATAACAGATGCAAAATCTATTACTAAATCATAGTCATTAGAGGAAAAATTGCATATAAATTCGCAAAGAGAGTGTTTTTTATTGTAATTTAATTTTAAAACTTTCTCATTGCCATGAATTTTCATATTTGATAATTCGTAAGCAAAAAAGTCTGCTGGCGTAATACGTTCAGATGTAATATCTCTTGAAAGTTTACGCACATTAATTGACTGTTTAATATCAGGGCAATCATCATATATTACATTAGCAACAGGTTGTAATGGTGATGAAAGCCACGTATTATAAGAATCTTCACTAACTTTAATTTTGCAAATAATATACCAATTACTATTCATCTTAATTTATATAATAACTAATTATGTGATATATAACA
>JAZSQT010000170.1:0-31643 GCA_045538075.1 Mucispirillaceae bacterium | reverse complement strand
TTGTTTCGGTGTAAAGGTTATTTCAATATCAACTTTCCTAAAGAACACAATTTTCTATAATTGTTAATATTACTTCTTATAAATCTTCTAATATTTGTTGGAATATTAATTTTAATTTATATTAAATTAGAAAATGCTAATATTTTACTTGCAAAAATAAGAGTATTAATTTATAGTGTTAAAAAATGATTAAAGAGGGGGTATTTTTGTGAAGAAATTATTTTTATCGTTACTATTTGTGCTTTTAGCTTTACCGTCATTTGCTTTTGATATTCCTATGCCAGAAGGAATGAGCTTAAAAATGTATGGTCAAGCTATTATGACTGGTGTATATGATTATAAAAATGTATCAAATGGTAAAGTAAACAATATTACTAGTGATTTTAGAATGGCTTGGCAACCAAACTCTCGTTTTGGTATAAATTTTAAAGCTGGCAATTTTTTTGCAAATGCAGAACTTAAAGTTATGCCTGATCAAGTTGATCAGCCGATTGGTTTTCGTGAATTTTGGGGTGGTTACACTTTTAGTAATGGTTTGACAATTATTGCAGGTAATAAAACAATCAATTCTACAAATAAAAATACTTTCAGAGATGTTTATTATACAGATAATGGCTTAGCAGGTTTTGGAACATTAGCCGTTACTCGTAGGCCTATGATAATGGTAGGTTATGCAGGCTTAAATGTAGCATTAGTTGCAAATAGTATAGATATGAAAAGTGTAAGGATATTTGATATAAATAATCAATTATCTGAATCAACAACAGATACTGCTGAAGAATATATGCCAAGAATAGAAGTAGCTTATAATTTAAAATTATCCGATATTACTGGTAGATTTGCTGCTTCTTACGCTTTATTTACAGAAAAGTATGCTGAAAGTAATAATCCAGATTACAAAACTTCTTATAAAAATATAAATGCTTTTCACGTTGCATTTAATTTAAAGCCAACTTTTAATAATATGTATTTTGCAGTAGGTGGTTTTTATTCTATGAATGGTGGAATGTATGGTTTAGTTAAAACTCTTTCTACTGGCACTCAAACTACTACACAAGCGACTGCAAATTTGTTACCAACTTTAAAATATAATGAAAACGGCAAGGCAGAAGTGCAAGATGTTCACACATGGGGTGTTGCTGCTGCTTTTGGTGTAAAATTTACAGATATGGTAGATATGGAAATTGGTGGTGGATACCAAAGTTCAATGTCTGATGGATTTGTTGATGTAAAAAATTCAAAATCTGATGTTAATGGGTATGGTGGTTATATAAATACTCAAATAAAATTTGGCGAAGGTCATTTCGTAATAACTCCACAAGTTGGCTATTACGTTCGTCAAACAGATGCTATAACATTGCCTGATAAGGCTACAAGTATAGAAGAATTATTAGCTGGAGCTCAAGTTAAAGTTGTATTTTAAGTAATTAATTTAATTATGGAGTATTATTTAATTAAATAATGCTCCATATTTTTTTGTTTAAATTTATTAATAAAATTAGTTAAAATAAATATTATTTATGTCTTGCTTATTTTTTAGTATATATTTAAATAAATATTACATTTTTTATATAAAGGGTTACTATACTATTTTGGAGAATTGATAAATGAGAAAAATTGTTAGATTTTTTCCTTATTACGCAGCTGCATTTATGTTTTTTAGTGGTTGTAGCAATGGTAGTGCGTCTGATGTAACAACTGCACAAGCAGAAGAAATGATTAAAAATAATAAAGACCTTGTTATAATTGATATTAGAACTAAAGATGAGTTTAATTCTGGTCATATTCCTAATGCCATTAATATTGATTATTACGATAGAAATTTTACTAATGAAATTTCTAAATTAGATAAAAATAAAAAATACTTAATATATTGTAGGTCTGGTAGGCGTAGTGGTAATGCTATGGATATTTTCAAAGATTTAGGCTTTAATAATGCTTACAATATGTTAGGTGGTATGATAAGGTGGCGTGGCGAAGTTGAAAAATAAAAGATAAGTAGTGATATAGCAAATAGAAGTAATATTTAGGTAGGCTATAAAATTATTTCTAAAATTTTTGAATTAGTATTAATTTGTTATATAAATAATAAATGTAATAAAATGTTGTAATAATTAAAGGAAGGCAAGATTATACTGTTTTTAGTAAATCTTGCCTTTAATTTTTAATAATAATTAACATAATGCACCTATTTAAATATTAAATATAAGCATTAAGTTCTTTAGTAATAGGGTTTTCACCAGTAATATTGCTAAATATAGCTAAAATTCTTCTGTTTTCAGATACATTTTCACCATTTTTGATGTTTGTTAATGCTTGAGCAATAACTTTGTCAATATAACCTTTAGTTGGCATATTCGCTACGTATGATTTACTATTATTATTTTCTGTAGTAAAATTATAGCTATCACTTTTTATATCAACTATTTTATTAGTTGAATAACTTTTAGTATCCATAGTTTCCATAATATTATACCCTCCATAGTATTCTTGATTAGCTTTGATAACCATAAAAACACTCCTTTGCTTTATATTTTTCTTATTATCAAAATTTGTGCCAATTGAAGATGAGGAAAAATTTTCATAATTTTAGTATAAATAGTATTTATCTACCCCCCCCTCTTATATATTTTAATTAAAAACAAGTTTATGTTTAATTAAAAAGTGTATAATTGACTATAACACAATAATAAATAACTATTTCTTTGACATTTTATGAAAAATAGTATTAAAATGCGAATTTATGTGAAATTATCCTTGTAAGTGTGATTTAATTGTGGTATTAGGATTATTACTTATTGATTTTATAAGTATGGGAGAAATTAACTATGATTAAAAGTAGAGTAGTTTTTTTATTTTTATTATTATCCGTTTTTACTCTTCTATCATGTTCAAAGGGAGGAGGAGATACAAACGTTTATCGTTCTAGTGATGCAAACATTTACAACAAAATAGATAGCGTAGAATTAGTAAATCCAAATATCGTATTATATCCAAAAATTTCTGGAAGAGATGCTTTTAAAGTTAAAGCTGTTGTTAAGCCAGATAATGCTTTTAATAAACAATTAAAATATGAAGTTGTCTTAGGTAAAGAGTTTATTAAATTTGATAGCAAATCCTTAATAGTATATGGAATTAAAGCTGGTGTAGCTCAAATTAAAGTTTCCTCAGTTGCTGATAGTAGCAAGTATAAATTACTAGATATTGAAGTATCTGATAGTAACGTCATACCAGGAGAAACTACTGGGCCAGTTATATGGGAAGAACTGCCAAGTCAACCTGTTACTTCAGACGGTGGCAATCAAGTTATGTTTACAGAAGAGTTACCAAAACCTAAAACATTAGTTTCAGAATCAGATATTTTGAGTCTTATTGGTCATTATAGAATACAATATATGACTGTAAAGGGTCAAGATGGCGATTCTCTCATTGTTGATAATATTGTCGGAAATGGCCGAAATATGTTTGGTGAAATTGCTGTTAATGCTGAATTTTGCGACCCAGATTTTGAACCAGTAGGTTGTCCTTCAGGTATTAAAATTAGAATGCAATTTAAGTCTCAAATCCATTCAAGTAGAATAACAGATGATAAGTTTCCTGAAAGTCTTAAATTTATCCGTAGGGATATATTTACTCCAATAGTAGATACGAATGATGTAATGGGTGAGTTTTTAAAAGTTGGGGCAAAATACGAAGTAGATCCTCAAAAGAAAGATGAATATATCGTCTTATTTGATTTAGATCATAACGATGTTCCTATTCCAGAAGGATATATTATGCACGTGAAACTTAAAAAAATAGCAGATGACACATTGTTTGATTCACTTATTACTTTAGATAGTAATAAGTATTTTTCTGAAAATTCTAGAGTTACAAGTATCGTTGCAAGAAAAAATATTACAACTCTACAAATAGGGCAAAAAGAAACAATAATATATGATATATATCCAGTAGATGCAGAAAATAAATCTGTCACCTTTAAATCAGATAGACCAGAAATAGCAAGTGTTGATGAAAAAACTGGCGAAATTGAAGCAAAATCAGAGGGAACAGCAATAATTACTGCAACAACTATTGATAATGGCAAGGAAGCAAATGTAGAAGTTAGAGTTATTAAAGAATTTGTGCCTATTAAAGGTCTTAAAGCTAAAACTCCAGAATTAGATGGAATAGATGCAAATCCATATTTAAATAATGGAACAGGACATATAGAAGCAGTAGAATTTACTGCTGAGCCAAATGATGCGTCTGATAAAACTATTAGTATTGTGAGTGTAAGCCACCCAGAAATAATTCATGTAGAAGTTGCTCCAGATGGAGAAAGTTTGCGTGTTAGAGCATTAAAAAGAAGTAACGGGCAAAAAGTTACTATTACTGTAGTATCAAATAGCAATCCAAATGTAAAAGCAGATTTTTCTGTAATATCAAAAGATTCTACAGAATATCCTACTTTTGTTAATATTTGGTTTGAAGATAAAGGTGAACCAAAAAGTGAATTTGGCACTGGAGTAGGCTATCAAGATAAAATTAGTGGAGAATATTATAAAAACTTAACTCCTACTATACAGTTGAAAGCAACTGTTAGAGACCCACATTATGCAACGAATAAAAATGTAAAATTTTCTACTAATAACTCATCTGCTGCAACAGTAGATGAAAATACTGGCTTAGTTACTCTTGTTGGAGATGGCATAGTAACTATTACTGCAACGGCAGTTTCTTATGATGAAGGGAAAGAGCCAGCAAAAGCAACTTGTCAATTAATAGTTCATAGTGCTTATAAAAATGTAGAAAGTATTAGTTTACCAAGTGAATTATCACTATCTACAAATGATTTAAACCCTACAAAATTAAATGTTGTGTTTGAGCCAAGCGATGCTACAGATAAAAAAGTTACATTTGTATCAAGTAGGCAAGATGTAGCAACAGTTGATAAAGATACTGGGGTTGTTACACCATTAACAGAAGGTGAAACTGTTATTACTGCTACAAGTAATAATGGCAATAAAACTGCTCAAACTACTATTAAAGTAACTCATATATTTGAACCAGTTACTGGTGTTGATATTGTTAATTTTAATGATATAAATAAAAAAGAATTAAAAGTTGGTGAAAAAGTTACTATATTAGGGCAAATTGCACCTCCTAATGCCACTAATAAAGGCTTAACATATACTGTTATTGAAGGTGAAAATATTGTAACTGTAAATCAAAATGGTGAAGTAACAGCAAAAGAAGCAGGAAAAGCAAAAGTAAAAGTAGAAGCTCAAGGCGACACAAGTAAATATAAAGAAATTGAATTTACTGTTTGGGGTAAACTTGATTTAACTGGCAACTATTCTGTTAGAGAATTAAATATTACTTACAATAACACTACCGTTAAATCTCGCAGTATTGCTAAAAGGTTTATGAGTGATAAAGTTGCTTTTTCAATATTTACGGCAGTCGGTCGTTTAAAAGTTGATGCAAAATTTCAACTTGGTTGGGGACATTTTGTAAGTGATCCAAGTTGGGATATTTTTAGATTTAAATTTATTGATTATCTTGATAACTCATTAACAGAAAGGCAAATGAATAAAGATAAGTATCATGAAAAAAATATAACAGTAAATAATGACGGCACTATTACATTTGTATTTCCTTTTACTGTTAGTGGCAATCAACTTGTATATAGTAAAAATTCAAATAATAAAGTTGAATTTATTTTAGAAAAGAAAGTTACTTATAATCAAGTAAATGAATCAAAATTTTTAAATGTAACTCCAGTTCATATTGATGACCCATATAGTTTACAAGGAACTTATACAATGACGTTTTTTGGAACAATTCCAAAAATGATTACTTGTAGTGGTCTTGCTTGTCTTGGGCAAGGGCAAGCAGAATCACCAGTAACTACAGACTGTGCTACATATAAGACTATTCCTTACTTAACTGGATTAAATTCAAGTTGTGGTTCTGGAAATACTGTATCAAACTTTGCAGGTCATATTACTGTAAAGAAATCTAATAATTCAAACAGTCTAACTATTCGTTCTAAAGTTACTATGCGAAATGGAACATTAGATGCCCATGCAGCTGATGATAAGTATCAATATACTAAATATGCTACTACAAATAACAACGATTACAAAAACGTTAATGGCACTGTAAAAGGTGTTGAAGGTAGAAATTTAACTAAATCAACGAGAAATCCAGAATCAACCTTTAGTATTGTAAGTGCTACATCATCAAATGAAAAAGATACAGGTATAATCTCTATAAATATGCAGTTAGTTGGAAAAGAAGTTCATGTTTCTGGCTATATGAAACTTAATGCAAATACCCATGTGAAAGGTAAAAAAGTATCTGATTCAGTTACAGTATTAAATCCAAATTCTATGAGTGATATGGGTGGAGCACATTACTCATCTTTTAACACTGGAAATGTATATAGCGACCCTCACTAAAATTTTAATAACTTAATAATTATAAAGCTACTTAAATAAATTATTTAAGTAGCTTTTTTATGTGAAAAATAATTGTAAAATCAAAATTATTATAATAAATGAGTTATTTTTTAATTTCATAAAAATGTATTGTTAGTAGATTTATTATGTAAAAACTTTCTTTTATTTAAGATAAAATTGTGTTCTTTAGAAAAGTTAATATTGAAATAATCTTTACACAGAAACAAGTATATAAATACAGAAATTGTTTATATTATATGTGGATTGCCACGAAAAACTGGCGTTTTTCTCGCTAGTGACTTTAAATCAGTCATTACGAGGAGCAAAGCGACGAAGTAATCCAGTAAAAATAGTAAGATTGAAATTTTTATATAATTTATTAATACAAAAAAATTTCTCTATTTATTACCTCGTGGAACAAGATTTACACCTTTTGCAATATTTTCTGACAAATTATTACTTCTTGCTACACCTGGTTTAATAACAACTTCTACATTTGGAAATAGTGGCAAGTTTAAATCTTCTTCTGCCGTTTCAAGTATCCTTGTTAATGCTCCCTCATGGTGTCTTGGGTTTACATATACTGTTTTAACTTCTCTTTTTGGTTCTTTATAAGTGTATTCTGTTGGATTAAAAATTTCTTCTTTTTTTCTATAAACATCAACACTACTATCAATATCTTCTGGATTAAAACCAAAATCTACTGCATGCCTACTAAAAACAGATTTATGGTTTGGATCTGCTTTTTTACGAAACATAAAAGCTATTGCTTCTGCTATTTCTGAATTAGATTTAGTCCCAGCTGGTGCTTCTACTATTTTTTCTTTAACATTTAATCTACCGTCTAAGGTAATATATGTGCCATCACATTCAAGAGATGATTTAACTGGCATAACAACATCTGCATTACATACTGAACCAGTCAAAAATAAATCTGGTGTAGCATAAAATTCTGCCTCGTTTATTATTTTTCCTAATTTTTCAAGTTTACCATAAGACGGATTTACTGCTAAGGCTAAAACTACTTTAGGTTTTAAGTTTTCTGCCTCATCTACAGTTAACCCACCGGCATATAAAGCACAAACGTAATTTACCTTATCATTTGACGGCATAAAAACTTTCAACTTTTCTTGCCCTATATAATCTGCAAAAGCTAAAACACTATCTTTATCACTTTCTGCACCAAAAAATTCGTTGCCAATAATGATTGATATATTTTTTGAATTTTCTATACATTCTTTAATTGATTGATAAAATTTATCGTTGCCATTTTTTATTTTTTCAAATTCTGTTGCAAAGTCTCCATAATCAGCAATAATACTTGCAAAAGTATTTTCATCATATTCATATCGTTGCAAGCCAATTGTAACTATTTTTGCATCATTTTTCTTTGCTGCTTTTAAAACGCTCCATTTTATTCCGACATTTTCCCTTGCAAAATCTGCTCCAATTACGAAAACTAAATCGCTATTTTCTAAATCCTTTAAGGTGCCTCTACTTTCAAAATGTCCAAATTTTTCCTTAAATTTTCTCATAAAAGAACCGAAATAAAATTCTGCCTCTGTAACAAATTTCATTCCAGTTTTTACAGATAAACTATAATAATTATATAACTCTTCATTAGTTAATCTACTGCCTACTACTATTAACGTATTTTCAACACCGTATTTATTAATAGCATTAGATATAGCTTCAAAAACAGTTCCCCATGAAGTTTTATGTAATACTCCATCTCTTTTTATCATAGGATATTTTAAACGTTTATCGCTTTCTATAAATTTAAAACCGTATCTACCCTTTGAGCAAGTATAATTATTTCTACTTTTTCTTACTCTATGAACTTTTTCGCCATGAACTCCATAATTTAATTTGCAACCTACTGGACAAAAAGAGCATGCAGTATTTATATTTGATAACCCCCAAATTTTGACAGAATATTTAAAAGGCTTATCAATTATTGCACCTACTGGACAAACATCGGCACATATTCCACAATAATCGCAACTTAATCCCTCATCACTAACTGGTTTTACTATTGATTCACCGTCATCAATATCCATTTCTATAGCAAAACAGCCAGTAACATCATTACAAACTGCAACACACCTTTGACATGATACGCAAGAAGTCCTATTATACCAAAGCATATTCCAATCATCTAACACTTCTTCTCGCCTTTCAACAACTTCTGTAACTTCGCTAACACCTAATTTTTTTGCTATATTTTGCAACTTACAATCGCCGTTATTTTCGCAAATTCCACATTCTAAAGGGTGTTTCATTAATATAAATTCTAATGCTTTTAGCCTATGTTTTACTACAGTCTCTGTATTAGTTCTAATAACCATTCCATCATTGGCATAAGTAGAACAAGCTGCAAGAGGCACTGGCACGCCATCTGCTTCAACTAAACAAATCCTGCAAGCTCCAGTTTCTGTAACATCTTTCAAATAACATAAAACTGGTATATCAATATTATTCTTTCTTGCAATATCTAATATAGTTTCTCCTTCTATAAAGGAATATTCATTGTTATCTATAATAATTTTACCATTTTTTGCCATTATTTTGCTCCACTACTCGTTCCATACATACCAATACGCATACATCTTAAACAGCGTTTTGCTTCCCTTGAGGCAACAATATCACCAAAAGGAATATTTATTTCTTTAAAAGATGTTAATCTTTCGTCCATACTAATTTTTTCAAGATTATTTCTTTCTAACCTTGGTGCCGTTTCTTCTTCTTCACCGTATTCAAATATTTTATTTTCGTATAAAGCAAGCTCTATTACTTCTTCAGGCTCAAGATATAAATCGCCAGTTCGCATATATCTATCCATCATTTTTGCAGCCCACCTACCAGAGCCTACGGCACGCACTACTGTATTTGGACCAGATATACAATCTCCTGCTGCAAAAAAACCTTTTAAAGTTGTGTTATGATAAATTTCTGACGCTTCAATAGTGCTCCATTTAGAAACACTAATACCATCACTATCACTTAAAAAAGATAAATCTGATTTCTGACCTATTGCCGGAATAACTTTATCGCAAGGTATAATAAAGTTTGAAGCAAAAATCACTTCTGGGCTTCTCCTACCAGTTGCATCTGGCGAACCTAACTTCATTTTAACACATTCTAACCCTACTAATTTGCCATTTTCTGATACTGCCCTAACTGGAGCAGTCAACATCATCAAATTAACTCCTTCATCAATCGCATCATTAACTTCTTCATGTTCTGCTGGCATTTCTTTTTGTGTTCTTCTATATAACAAACTAACGTCTGCACCAAACCTTAATGCAGTTCTTGCACAATCTATTGCAGTATTGCCACCACCTATAACTAATACTTTGTCGCCTTTTTCAATAGGAATTTCACCTTCTGCAACATCACGCAAAAATTCTATACCACTATCAAAAATTCCACTTACATTTTCAGTATCTTCAATACCACTACCTGAAGGCTTCCACGCACCAACAGCAATTAAAACTGAATCGTAAGTAGATTTAAGATATTTTATAGAAATATCTTCGCCTAACTTTCTATTATAATGTATATTAACTCCTAATGAACGGATAAGATTAACTTCATAACCTAAAAGTTCTCTTGGTTGGCGAAAATCTGGAATACCTACTGCTGCCATACCCCCTGGTTCTTTTAACATATCAAAAATATCTACACTATGACCTTCTAAAGCAAGATAATAAGCAGCTGTCAACCCAGCAGGACCTGCACCAATAATAGCACACATTTTGCCAGATTTTTCTTTTTTTTCTGGTATTGCTGGATTTTGATGTTTGTAGTATTCATAATTCCATGCAGATTGTTTTAATGCCATAATGTTTATTGGCTCGTCAATTTCACCTCGTCTGCAAACTTTTTCACAAGGGTGAGGACAAACTCTGCCACAAAGCCCTGCAAGAGGTAACGTCTCTCTAATAGTAGATAAAGCTGACATAAATTTACGACTTCTAATATCGTCTATAAATTCTGGAATTTTTACTTTTGCTGGGCAAGCAGCAGTGCAAGGAGCAGAAACTTGGTAATAATAATTTAAAGGTTCTGCTTTCGTGTTTTTATGTAATTGGTCTGGAAACTCTTTCAAGAAAGATATGACTATATTAACTGATGAAGGAGCAAGAGAACATTTTGAAGTAGCTTTTATAGATTCAGCCATTTCTATAGCTTCATTTATCCCTTCGTAAGTAGGGTTCATACGCAATGCAAATAGTTTTTCGCCTAAAGCTCTCGTGCCATTTTTACCAGGAATACATCTACCACAACAACCTTTTGAGCCAACGTATTGCATAAACTCTGCCATAGCAGCAGTAATATCTACACCTATATCGTAAACTAAAAAACCATGCCAACTAATGACTAACTTAACTTCCTCGCCATTAACAGAATCTGGAAACTTAAATGGTGATTCTGGTCTATCTTGTTCGTTTACGTTACGAAAATCAAGGCGTTGACCTTTTCTGAAACCAAATACGACTTTAGGCATATTTTGCTCCTAATATATTTGATACGACAAAATTATATAATAATACTAAAAAAATAAAGTGAATTTATTAACTAATATAATAATAAATATTACAAAAAAATTCATCTTAAAATTTTTGTGCGTTAATAAATTATATAAAAAATTTCTGTTTTTATTATTTATCAAACTTTTTTACTGGATTACTTCGTCGTTACACTCCTCGTAATGTCTGTTTTAAAGTCATTGCGAGAAAAACGCCAGTTTTTCGTGGCAATCTATTAAATAATACAAAAAATTTTCTTCATAAAATTTTTTGTATTATTAGTTAGTTTATTTTCCTATAAATCTACTAATTTTATATTTTTTATAGCGTTAAGAAATATGTAATCTTTAGCGATATTTATTTAAATTTACAAGCTCATAAAAATTTAAGTGTTTACATTTTGTTCTTCTTTTTATTTATCTTGCAAAACTAAATATTCCTATATCTTAGGATAAAGAACAACCACTTTCTTTTTTATCTTAGTATTTTGATAATTTTTAGAATTTACATTTACCATGCTTAAGACGTTACTCTATTGACAGAGTCTTTAAAAGTTTATAAACTTCATAAACAGTTTTGTTTAAGATACTTAGTATTTTAATTAAGAAAAATAGTAGGATATTTTATATTGCGTGGCTATGGAAGTTTTAAAAATCAGAGATAAAAAAGAAGAATTAAAAAATTTCTTTAACAAAAATTTAAAGGTTGCGGTACATTCAATTTACAAGAATGATAATGAAAATGAAGAATATATTAGTTTTAAATTACAATTTTTAAGCCAAAATATTAAAAAAAAATATAAAAATGTTCAATTATTACTAAAAAATGATTATAATAATACCATATTCTTTGAATACTATAAAAATTTGCTGTATATATTAGCAGAGTATAATATAGATGAGAATGGGTTTCAACAAGAATTAGAAAAACTAAATGAACAAACTAATATACAAAAACGTAATGGTGTATACTATACCCCTGAAGATGTTTCTGAATATATAATTTACAATTGTATTTATCAAACAATCTGTAATAAAATTAATAAAAAATATTATCCCCAAAATATTGTATCTATAATTACATCAATAAAAAATATAATTAATAAAAATCAAGAAATCAGTAATTTTATTATAAACTTAAAAATATTCGATCCTACTTGTGGTACTGGTGCATTTTTAGTTAAAGCTTTTGAATGCAAAATTAATTTATTGACTCAAATCAATAAAAAAATAACAGATGATGTTGTTTGTAACATTATTAACTCCCTCCATGGAAATGATATTGATAGATATTCAACATATATTTCTAAACTGCGTTTATTATTTAAAGCCTTACATTCCTGTAATTCAGTAGATATTAATGTAATTTACAATTATTTAGAATTTAATTTTTGTAATTTAAATTTTATAATAAGTTCTACAGAATTCATAGATGAATACCAAATAATTATTGGGAATCCTCCGTACGTTGAAAGAAATACTGTTGAGTATTCAAATTCTGTACTTTATGGCAATCTATATGCAGATGTAATTCATAACAGCTTAAACTTATTAAGAGAAGGTGGAGTAATTGGATATATTATACCAATTTCATATATTTCAACCAATAGAATGGCAAATATAAGAAATTTTGTTGAAAATAATACAAACAAACAATATATCTTGAGTTTTGCAGATAGGCCAGATTGTTTATTTGTGGGAGTTCATCAAAAATTAAATATTTTATTTGCTCAGAAATCATCAAAAAAAGAAAGACATGAAATATATACTTCAGATTATAAGTATTGGTACAAAACTGAAAGACAAGATTTATTCATTAAAAATGAACTTATTTTAAATCAATATAAACAAAATAATTTTTATCCTAAATTATCAAATTATACCGAGAAAAATATATATTTAAAAATTCACAATAAAGAGACTTCAATCATTTCAAAACAAATTTCAGAAAAAGAAAATCCTTTATTTTTAAATAAAAGGGCTACCTTTTGGATAAAGTCTTTTATTGAAATTCCTTATAAAAGTAATGAATATTCAGTTTTATATTATGATAAAAAATCCTTACATCTAATAAATTGTATACTTAACTCAAGTTTATATTGGTGGTACTGGATTAAGGTTTCTGATTGCTGGCATATAACAAATAAAGAATTAGAACAATTTTTTGTTCCTGAAATTACAAATCATCAAGCAAAAAAATATAAAATTTTATCAGTTGAATTAAATGATTTATTAGAAACTACTAAGGTTAAAATCAATTCTAAACAATCAATGTATGAGTACAAACATAGATTTTGTAAATCATATATTGATAATATAGATAACGAATTGGCTAAATTATATAATTTAACGCAAGAAGAATTAAATTATATAAAGAATTATCAATTATATTATCGTTCAGCAGGTGAAATAAATGGGAAAGTATAAAGTTATTGATTTATTTTCTGGTACTGGAGGATTTTCTATAGGATTTAAAAAAGCAGGTTTCGATATTGTTGCTGCTGTTGAATATGATAAACAAATTGCTGAAACCTATTCTTATAATCATCCTCATACAACTATGTATGCCATAGACATTAAACAAGCTGTAGAAGAAATAGATTTTTCTAAATTCAATGCTAATACCATTATTGGTGGACCACCTTGTCAAGGTTTTTCAATGGCAGGAGCAAGAATTAGAAAAAATAATTTTATAAATGATCCTAGAAATTATTTATTTAAATATTACTTTAAAATTGTTCAACAAGTTCTACCTAGGATTTTTATTATTGAAAATGTTAAAGGTTTGTTGACTATGGAAAAAGGTGAGATCCTTGAAAAAATCTTAACATTATTTTCAGACAAAAAAAACTTTAATGGTAATAGATATTATTTACGACATATAGTAGTAAATGCTCTTGATTACGGTATTCCACAGCAAAGAGAAAGAGTTTTTATTATAGGTTCTTTAAATAAAGAATTAGATCTTGATAGTTTGATGAAATTAACTCAAAATTCACTAAAAAAAAAACATCCTGGTTTTTTTGACAAAGTAACTGTTTGGGATGCTATTTCTAATTTGAAAAACGAAAATACAGAAGGTGTAATTAAGGATTTACAGCCTCAATCTAAATATCAAGAATTTTTATCAAATAGTAATAACCGTACTTATAATCATGTGAAACCAAGCCATAGTGAGATTGCGTTAAAAAGAATAAAGCAAATCTCAGCTGGTGAAAATTGGACTAAACTAAATGATGTTATAAAATCTGTACATAGTGGTGCATATGGCAGATTAGAAAAAACTGGAGTTGCACCTACTATAACAACAAGATTTGATACACCTTCTGGTGGAAGATTTATTCACCCAATTGAAAATCGAACTTTATCTCCAAGAGAAGGCGCAAGAATACAAAGTTTTCCCGATGAATTTAAATTCTTAGGAAATAAAACATCAGTTTATAAACAAATAGGAAATGCCGTACCACCTAAATTAGCATATTTTTGGGGAACTTTAGTTCAAGGAGTATTAAATGAAAATTAATGCTGAAGAATACTTGAATAATCTTAATGCAAATTCTGTATGGGTATTCACAAAACAAAAAGTTAGTAGTTTTAATGAAGCTATTAAAGTGGTTGATATGTTTGAAAATATCCCAAATAGAGAACATGAAAATATTGAAAAATATTTTAAAGAACATCATTCCGAATTTGGGATTAAAACTGATAGGCATAGAACATTAATAATACCTCAGTTATTTGGTTTACTAACGAAAACACCTTTTTATCAAAAGGGAAGCAAATACAATCAGGAAAAACCAACCGCAGTATACGATAAATTAAAAACCATCAATATAGAGACTGAACTGTATGAATATAATAAAATTGTTACAGAGCAAATAATAAAATTTAAAATCCATGCAATTATAGATACTGCAAATAATAATAAAGATTATAATATTTTGCCACTTATATTTATATACAAAGTATTAAAAGAATTACAAATACAACATAAAATAAACGAAGTCTCAATAGACCACTTATATACTTATATTATGACTTGTACAAATTATTCTCAATGGGAACAAGCTGTTGAATACATTAGAAATGATTCACCTATCTCTAAATATGTAAGCAATTATAAAAGCAATAGTAGAATTCAATCGCTCATTAAAAATAATCTAAAACTGTTTATATTTACAAATAAAACAATATCTCTTAATCCAAAATTTGATGATTATTTTAATCATAACTTTATGCAAAAATACGATACAGAAAAATTAAGTGAAATTCTTTTACGAGATGTTGATTATTCGTATTTCCTATATAATATTCAAGGTTTTAATATCAATCTTATTGATGAGCCACAGCAAAAAATAAATACAGTACAAAATGATATAATACATGTAAAAGAAATAATAGAATCTGAAGAATCTATTGAAGAAAAAGATGATAATTATATAAATAAAATAGATAACATAAATGAATATAACATTAATCCAGATGTCGCAACTAATGCATCAAAAACACCTCCTGCCCAATACGGTAAAAATTCTATAATTGAAAAATATAAAAGAAATCCTTTACTGGGAAGAATTGCAATACAGCAAGCAAATTATGAATGTGAAAATAATCGTGAACACATAACCTTTAAATCTGCAAAAACTGAAAAGAATTTTATGGAAGCCCATCATTTAGTTCCTATTAAATTACAACAAAAAATATGGAAACAATATAATATAAATGTTGACTGTGTAGAAAATATTGTTTCTTTATGTCCAACTTGTCATAAAGCATTTCATAATGGAACAAATGAAGTTAAAACTAAATTAATTGAAAATATCTACAAACAAGTTATTCAAAAATATAATACTATTGGTTTTGATATTACTTTAGATGAAATCAAGAAATTATATAAACTTTAAAAATTAAAATTCAATTAAACTGGTAAATTCTAAAAATTATTGCAACAGATGTGTTGTTTTTTATACTCTATAATAGATATATAGTTAACAGATTTATAATCAAATAATTTTATAGGATAATTATTAATCCAAATTTATTTTTCTTCAATAGTTTTATTAAAGAATTTAATTATATCAGTTTATTTAGGGATAAATTTTCTAATTAAATTATTGTTATTTTTGTTACTTCCTCTTTCAAAAGAGAAATAGGGGTGGGAGTATTTTCTTTCTATAATACCTTTCCGTTAATACGAGTAAAACTGCCTTACTTCCCTTTGCTCCTATGAATGTATCCATTTCCTAATTACCGAAGTTTCTTTTATTTGGTTTAAATGGGAGTTATTCTATATTTTTACCGTTACTATTTTTATATAAACGCCTCTTGATTAAATTTTTACTATATTTTTTACGTGTTTTATATCTGTCTTTTTTTAATTTTCCTAACATCAAATAATTATATATGGTTTGAATGCTTATTGAGTATATACTACCTGTTCTTTGATTTTAAATCATCCCTTAATACCTGTGACTATGATGAACTATAGCTCATTATATACATTAAATCACTATTCAATAATTTTACCGTCCCTTTTCTCACCTCTCTACTATAAGAACAACCCCTTTCTTTATTATCTCACCGTTGCAATACTTATTGGAATTTAAAAATTTTTTCTTAAATAAAGGAAAATTTATCTTTTGAAATTTATTAAAATAAAAGGGCAAGTTTAACTTGCCCTATATTTTTACATATTAGCTAAAATCGGAGCTATAATCAAAGCAACAATACTCATAAGTTTAATGAGAATATTCATTGCTGGTCCACTTGTATCTTTAAATGGGTCGCCTATAGTGTCGCCTACTACAGCAGCCTTATGAGCATCGCCACCTTTTTCTTCTCCGTGAACATCACCTTTTTCTATAGCTTTTTTTGCATTATCCCACGCACCACCTGCATTAGCCATTAATAATGCAAGTAGAACACCAGTAACAGTAGCTCCTCCAAGCATACCACCTAACGCCTCTTTGCCTAATAAAAATCCTACAACAACTGGAGATGCTGCAGCAATAACGCCAGGAAGCACCATTTCTTTAAGAGCTGCAGAAGTTGAAATATCTACACAAGTTTTTGGATCTGGTTTTGCATTTGGGTCGCCTTGAAGAAGTCCAGGTATTTCTCTAAATTGGCGTCTAATTTCATCAACCATTTTACCTGCTGCTTTACCTACAGAAGTCATCGTTAATGCTCCCACTATAAAGGGAAGTAAACCACCAATAAAAGCACCTATAATAACTTTTGGTTCCATTAAATTTATTGTTTCAATTTTTGCCGTTGAAGCATAAGCAGTAAATAAAGCTAATGCCGTTAATGCAGCTGAACCTATTGCAAAACCTTTACCCATTGCAGCAGTCGTATTACCTAAAGCGTCAAGATTATCTGTAATTGCACGCACTTCTTTTCCTAATCCACTCATTTCTGAAATACCACCAGCATTATCTGCAATAGGGCCATAAGCATCTACTGTCATCGTAACACCTACTGTAGCAAGCATACCAACAGCAGCAATACCAATGCCGTATAATCCAGCAACTTCATTGCCAATAAATATTGTTACGCAAATTATCAATATTGGCCAAATTGTAGATTCAAGACCCACTGCAACACCTTGTATAGCGTTAGTTGCTGGTCCAGTTTTTGACGCATGAGCAATACGCAACATAGGGTGGCTTGAAGTATAATACTCTGTAATCAAACCAATAAATGTGCCTGCTAATGTTCCTACTAATACTGCTATAAAAATTTTATACGATACTGCAAATATATTAGTTGTAACGAAGTAAGTTAATATTAAGAATAATCCTGCACCAATAAATGTAGAATATCTTAAGGCTTTAGCTGGGTCTGAATTTTTTAATACTCTCATTGATAAAACGCCAATAATTGAAGCCACTAACCCTAATATAGCTAAAAGGATAGGAATAAACATTAATGTGCTTCTTGAAACAGCCTCACTACCTCCAACAACACCTATTGAAGCAATTAATGTGGCACTTGCTGTAGCTGCTATAGCCATAGTTGCAATAATTGAACCAACGTAAGATTCAAAAATATCTGCACCCATACCTGCAATATCGCCTACATTATCACCAACATTATCAGCAATAACTCCAGGATTACGTGGGTCGTCTTCTGGAATACCTGCTTCAACTTTTCCTACTAAATCGCTACCAACATCAGCAGCTTTAGTATAAATTCCACCACCTACACGGGCAAATAGTGCTATACTTGATGCACCCATTGCAAAGCCGTTTATATATTGAATGTTCTCTATAGAACCAAAAAATACGTATAATACACCAACCCCAAATAAACCTAAGGAAGCAACAGCAAGACCCATAACTGCCCCACCGTTATAAGAAATAAAAAGAGCTTTTGCAAGTCCACCACTTCTTGCAGCTTCAGATGTTCTAACATTTGCTTTAGTCGCTGCATTCATACCAAAAAATCCTGCTATAATTGAACATAACGCACCGACAAGAAAAGCTAACGCCGTTTTCCAACCAAGACTTGGTGCAAATAACATTAAAACAAATATAATTAACACAAAAATTGACAAAACTTTGTATTCCCTAAATAAAAATGCCATTGCTCCATCATAAATTGATTTTGCAATTTCTCTCATTTTGTCATTGCCGTCTGGCTGTTTTTTTAATGAAATAAAAATAAGATATGCTACTAACAATCCTATTAATCCCACTAAAGGTGCAATCATAATCCATGTGGACATATAAAACCTCCGTTATTTATTCTTTTAGCGATTAATTTCATTCATTGCTTTAGTAATATCACTTTCAAGAACTAATTTTACGCTATTTTTTGCTTTATTAATAAACTCTTCTAAAACTTCTTTTTCTTCTGGCTTAAATTTTCCTAATACGTATGATACTGTATCTTGCCCTTTATTCCTATCAATGCCAACTTTTAATCGTGGAAATTTCTGGCTACCAAGATTATCTATTATTGAAGATATCCCGTTATGTCCACCAGCAGACCCATCATGGCGTAACTTTAACTTGCCGAAAGGAATATTCATCTCATCATGAATTACAAGTATTTCTTCTGGCTTTATTTTATAAAAATTTGATAAGGTAGCAACTGATACGCCTGATAAATTCATATAAGTAAGAGGCTTTATAAAATATACCTTTTCGCCATTGATATTTTGCTCTCCTATCATACACTTAAATTTATCACTTTCAGCAAAAGAAAAACCGTATTCATTTGATAATTCATCTAACACCATAAAGCCTATATTATGGCGAGTATCTTTATACTTATCAGTGGGATTTCCTAAGCCTGCAACAATTTTTATCATAAATGTATAAATCAATCTCCAACAAATAAAGAACTGATACTTTCTTTATTATGTATTCTTTCTATTGATGTTGCTAGTATGCCAGATACTCCAAGAATTTCAATTTTTGAAAAAGTTTCTGCTTTCTTATTCTCAATACTATCAGTAATTAACACTTTTTCTAACTCACTATTCATTATCCTTTCTATTGCTGGGCCAGATAATATTCCGTGAGTAGCCATTGCCAACACTCTAACGGCACCTGCTTTTTTTAATGCTTCTGCTGCTTCAGTTAAAGTGCCTGCTGTATCAATCATATCATCAACTAATATAGCACATTTACCAGACACATCGCCTATTACATGCATTGCTTTTGCTTGATTTGGACCAGATCTACGTTTATCAACGATAGCAAGAGGTAACCCTAACTTTTTAGCGTAAGCCCTTGCTCTTGCAACTCCTCCAGCATCAGGGGATACTATAATGTGGTTATCTGGACAAACTGATTTCTCTTTTAAATATTTAGTAAATACTGGCAACGCATATAAATTATCTACTGGAATATCAAAAAAACCTTGAATCTGACCGGCATGTAAATCCATTGTAATAATCCTATCAACACCTGAAGCAGTAAGGATATTTGCAACTAATTTTGCAGTAATTGGCACACGTGGTTCATTACTTCTATCTTGCCTACTATAACCGAAATAAGGCATAACAGCAGTAATACTATTAGCTGAAGCACGTCTTAAAGCATCGCTCATTATCATAAGCTCCATTAAATGAACGTCAGTTGGAGCACTCGTTGGCTGGATAACAAACACATCACGCCCTCTAACACTTTCATTTATTTTTACCATAATCTCACCGTCAGAAAATTTGCCGACAGTAGCATCACCTAAACGCATTCCCAATCTATTGACAATACCTTCTGCTAATTGCTTATTTGAATTACCTGAAAAGACAAGAAAATCCATACTTGTTTCTCCTTAAATAAATGTATTTAAAAATCTATAATTTTAGCCTTTTTTATAAAAAAATCTTTATATCTATTAGAAAAAAAATCGTAATCTTTATTTAATAAATTTTCATCATCGTATAACCCAAAAACCGTTGAACCAGAGCCACTCATTAACGCAACTCCATTACCTTTTTGATTTATACTTTCTATAACTTCCTTAATGTAAGGATACATTTTGAATACTGGAACTTCTAAATCATTTTTCATTATATTCTTAATTTCATTATAACTTATATTCTTATCAATGAAAGGTAAATTTTCTTTATTACTATATAGCAAATCTTTACTTGAATAAATATTTTTTGTTGAAATGTGCTTATTTGGATAGATTATCAATACGTAACATTTTGATGATATATTGATAAAAGAAGAAATTTCGCCACGACCAGCTACTAATGCTGGCTTATTATAAAGAAAAAACAGAGTATCTGAGCCAACTTGCAACATAATTTTTTCTTTTTCTTCTATTGGCAAATCTATTCCTTCTGATTGTAAAACGAGATTTAAATACGTTGCAGCATTAGAACTGCCACCACCTAAACCAGCCCCAACTGGGATTCTTTTAATCAATTCTATATGAAAATTTGTAGTTATTCCGTAATCTTTTCTTAATATATTATCTACTTGCAAAATTATGTTTTTATTATCTACAGGAATATATTTTTTATTACAAACAATAATCGTTTTATCACAAGGAGTTATCGTAATTGTATCACTTAAATCAATGGGAGCAAATAATGAATATATATTGTGGTATCCATCGTCTCTTTTGCCTAAAACATATAGAAAAAGGTTAATTTTTGCGTTACTATTTGCAGAAAGAGGCTTACCATATCCTATCTTTTTACTCATTGGTTATACCATTATCTATTGAATTTCCTTTCCAAGAAGTATCATCAATGAAATTTATAATAATAATATTTTTTCCAGAAGATACTTTAGCAGACGCTATATAATCATCTTTCCAAGTATATGCAATATTAATATCTTTAAGAAAGTATTTATTTATACGGAAATTCTCATCGGCATATATCTCTATACCATTGTTAGAGTAAAAAATATAAGATTTGCCATCTGTAGATAATTTATAACTATTATTTGGTAATATAATTGGAGATTTAAGATATTCTTTTACTAATACCATATAACCACTTGCAATTATATTAAGTTGCTCTTTAATTTCGTTATCTGCAACTACTTCTATTTTGTCATCAATATAATCAATTTTTGCAACTATACTATTAAGTAAACCTAAAATTATTAAGGATATATCGTTATTACATTTTTTATTAAGGAGACCATTAAAAGATATAGATTCTTTATCCTCTAATGCTTTAACCGATATTTTGCCTTTATACGCACATAGATTAGGAGTATTTAAGGCAACATTATCAACGATATTATTTATTCCTAAAGATAAGTTTATGTTGTGGGATTTAACTGAACAAGAAATTATAAATAATGATATAGAACCTATAAAAAAAATTTTTTTTATACTTATCATTATTTTTTTGCTCCAACTTTTTCTTTTATTGCTTGAAGATGTGATTTAATTTCTTTATCATTAGGCATAGCTTTATATGCAGTTTCAGCATAACTTAAAGCATTTTTATAATCTTTCATTCTATATAACACCCAAGCCATACTATCAATATAAGCTGGATTATTTGGATCTTGCTTTAATGCTTTTTCTATTAGTTTGTATGCTTCTTGTAAGTTTATATTCATATCAGCATAAACGTAACCTAAGAAGTTAAGGAATATTGGATTTTCAGGCTCTAATTCTAATGCTTTTTTTACTGTATCTATTGCTTTATTTCTTTCTTTTAAATATTCATATTGCATAGCAAGAGAATATAAAATATTAATATCAGTAGGATTATCTTTTAATCCATCAATCAATACGATAACTGCTTTATTATGCTCTTTCTTTTTGCTCCAAATTTCAGACAATACTAAATAATAGTCTATATCTCTTTCTAACGGATCAATTTTATTAATATATTCCATTGCTTCATCAGTTTTATTTTCAAATAAGCAAATTATAGCCATTCTTTCTAACAACTGGGCGTATGTAGGGTGAAATTTTAATGCTCTTTCGTAAATTTCTTTAGCTTTACTATTTTGCCCTAAATACTCATAAATAAAGCCAGCAAAATATGCACTTAAAGAATCGTCTGGCACAAGTTCTGTAACCCATTCAAAAGTTAATGCTGCTTTTTCGTAATCACCTATATCGTAATAGAGAGAGGCAAGTTGTTTCAAGACAGATGCCCTATCTTTACCCTCTAATTTATCTGCAACTTGAGTATATAACTCTATTGCTTTATCGTATTCTTTATCTTCTTTATATAATTGACCTAATGTAAGCTCTGGTAGAACTAAAGATTGTCCTTTTTTTATGATTTTTTCTAATATCTTTTTTGCTTCTATAGAATTTTTCTCTGCTAAATAAATATCTGCAAGGCGAAGCATAGAAGGCATATTTTCATCAATACTAATAGCTTTTTTATAATCGGCTATAGCTTTTTTTAATTTACCATCTTTTTGATAAATTCTACCTCGCTCGTAGTAGTATAATGATTTTTCTTCTTCTGATATTAACTCATTTACAAGTTTGATAGCCTCTTGATGTTTGCCAATATTTTCTGCTAATCTAATAGCTGCAAGTTTATATTGAGGCTCCTTTGATAACTTTGAAGATTCTATATAATAGCTTAATGCTTTTTCTTTATCTTGTTCATAATATTCGTAAACTTGACCTAACGTAAACTTAAAATATGAATCCTTTGGAAAAAGTTTTTCTGCTTCTTTTAGCACAACTAACGCATTGCCAGCATTGCCATTTTCTAAATATAGCTCTATAAGTCGTGTATAAAGGTAAGAGGATTTATCTTTTTGAATAAGCTCTTGCAGTATTTCTGCTGCTTCTTCAAATTTGCCAGTTTCTTCTAACTCGCCAACTTTTAGATATAAAGATATATTATTACTGTCTTGGCTGTATGAATAGTTTGCAAAAAACAGTAAGAATACGATTATTCTAAAAAAATGGCTAAACTTCATTATAAACCCTCAAATTAGATGATTACGGTTATTTATTTAGCACTTTTAACACGTTCTATATAAGTTTCGTCTCTTGTATCAATTTTAAGAACATCACCAACGTTAATAAAAAGTGGCACTTGGATTTTACCACCAGTAACTACTGTAGCTGCTTTTGAGCCGCTTGTAACGGTATCACCTTTAACTCCTGGTTCTGTTTCTACTACTTCTAATTCAACAAAATTAGGCAAATCAACGCCTATTGGCTTGCCATTAAAAAACTGAACGTAAACTTCTAAGTTTTCTGGCATAAAATCAACTGCATCGCCTACTTCGTTTTCGCCAATATTAACTTGCTCGTAACTTTCTTGATCCATAAATACGAAATCTGCACCGTCTTTATAAAGATACTGCATTTTCTTTTCTTCAAAATTTGGCTCTTTTATTTTTTCATCTGATGAATAAGTGCGTTCTAACACTCTTCCAGTAATAAGATTTTTCATTTTAGTGCGAACTGTAGCTCCACCACGTCCACATTTAATATGTAACCATTCCACTACTGCATATGGTTCACCATCAACTTCTATTTTTGAACCTTTTTTAAACTGGTTTGGTGTAATAGGCATAAATCATAACTCCATTATTCTTTTAAATGTTTTAAGATTTATATCATTAATTTAGCAATAAATCAAGTTTTAGTAATTTTTGAATTAACTAAACTTATAAATTTTTCTATTAACTCTTGATAATTTATTAATAACTAAATATAATGTCTAATTAATTTTATAAAATTACTCTAAGTTTATGGAGATATAATGGGATTTAGTTGTGGCATTGTAGGTTTACCAAATGTTGGAAAATCAACAATATTTAATGCTTTATCTAAAGCACAAAATGCAGAAAGTGCAAATTATCCTTTTTGCACTATAGACCCAAATCGTGGTGTAGTTCCAGTTCCAGATGATAGAATGGAATTTATTATAAAATACGTTACACCAAAGTCAATAGTTCCTACAACAGTTGAATTTGTTGATATAGCTGGCCTTGTTAAAGGAGCAAGCAAAGGCGAAGGTAGAGGCAACCAATTTCTTACTCATATTCGTCAAGTTGAAGCAATCGCCCACGTTGTAAGATGTTTTGAAAGTTCAGAAATTATTCACGTTGAAAATAACGTTAATCCTGAGCGAGATATTGATATCATAAATACTGAATTACTAATTTCTGACATAGATATCCTTGAAAGAGCATTAGCAAAAATTCAAAAAGCAGCAAAAAGTGGCGACAAAGCATTAAAAAAGAAAGCTGAAGTTATTCAAGCATTTCTTGACTGTGCCGATAGTGGCAAACCTCTAAGAACATTGTTAGTTGATAATCCAGACTATGAAGATGAAGTTAGAGAGTTTCAACTAATTACTTTAAAACCAGTTTTATACGTTGCAAATGTTGATGAAGATGGCTTAAGCCAAGATAACGATTACGTTAAACAAGTTAGAAATATTGCAGAAAAAGAGAATGCTAAAGTAGTTAAAATTTGTGGCAAAACAGAATGTGAATTACAAGATTTATCTGATGAAGATGCTCATGAATATCTTCAAAGTTTAGGAATGGATAAAAGTGGTTTAGAAAATTTAATTAGAAGTGGATACGACTTATTAGGATTAATCACTTTTTTTACAGCTGGAGAAAAAGAAGTTAGAGCTTGGACTATAACAAAAGGCACTACTGCCCAAAAAGCAGCTGGAAAAATTCACTCTGATATTGAACGTGGATTTATTAGGGCAGAAGTATGTTCTTATAGTGATTTTCAAGAGTTAAAATCTCTAACTACAGCAAAAGAAAAAGGAAAATTACGACTTGAAGGTAAAGAATACATCGTTAATGATGGCGATATTATGTATTTTAGGTTTAATGTGTAGTCCTTAAATTTTTATATGGGTGGAAAAATATCTTAAATGGTTATGATATTTTATAATTTTACTTCAGTTCTAAAGAAAATCTTTCTTGTGTTATGTTTCTTTCTTGTATCTTCATTAAGTTATAGTCAAGAAAATGATTTTACTATTGAGGATACAGAAGAAATAGAAAATGAAGACCCAGATGCTTCTGGGGCAGCTATGCCAAATGTTGGTATAGCTGATGAAAAACCAATTGAAGATGTTGTTGAAGGCTCTGGAGCTATACGTTATAGCGGTGTTGCAATTAGAGAAAAACCTACTACAAATTCAAGAATATTACGAACTACCACCCAGTCTGAAAAAGTATTAATATTAGGTGAAAATGGCGACTGGCTACACGTAAGAATGTATAATAATCGGGAAGGTTACGTTCATAAAGATTACGTTAGAACAGAAAGAATATTTAGAGATGAAAGTGATACTAAAAACTCTATGGATAAAACGGCATCTTTTGAAATTAATGGCATAATAGATAGGTTTAATAGCTTAATACTTCAATCACCTTACGCTAAAAAATATCAAGTAGTTCCCCAGTTAAAGTTGCTTGATGAAAGAAAGATTAACAATATTATGACGCTTACTTTTTTATATTCTGGCGTTAATATGCAAGGTGAAATGGTGCCATCATACAAAAAAAATGATTTACAAAAACAAATGAAAAACTTAATGGAATTAATTTTTTCAAGATTACTTTTAACAGATATAGTTATTTTTAAGATAGTTATAAATACACCTGTTTTTGATGATTTAGGTAATGTAACTAATGAAGTAAATAAATATAGTGAATTAGTTATAAAAAACGAAAACATAAAACTTGAAGATATAAGAGAAAATTTATCACTTATATGGAATCATATTGAATCAAATATGAATACAGATGAATTATTTTTAGATTTTCCATCAAATTAATTGTTTTATATAGTGGTGTCGTATGGAATTTACACATTTTGATGAAAAAGGTGCAAGTAGAATGGTAGATGTTACAGATAAAAATGTAACTCGTAGAGTTGCTATTGCTACTGGTAAAGTTAAGATGAAGAAAGAAACATTGCAAGCAATTCATAATATGAAAATAAAAAAAGGCAATGTTTTTGAAGTTGCACGTATTGCAGCAATTATGGGTGTTAAAAAAACTCCCCACTTAATTCCCTTATGTCATCCTTTATTAATTAGTGGAGTTACAGTTGATTTTGAAAGCAATATGGAATTAGGAGAGGTTTATATAGAAGTTACTGTAAACCTTTCTGGACAAACTGGGGTTGAAATGGAAGCCTTAACTGGCGTATCTATTGCAGCTCTCACAATTTATGATATGTGTAAAGCAGTAGATAAAGAAATGGTTATTTCTGATATATGTCTGCAAAAAAAATCTGGTGGTAAAAGTGGCGACTTTATTAGGAATAAGGAGTAGTTTTTTATAAATGGTTAATAATTTAGTTACATTAGATAAATTATATAATGTCTTTAAAGAAAATTATAACTTAATTCCCTCAAAAAAAGCCATAATAGGCTTATCAGGTGGTATAGATTCAAGCCTCGTTGCAGTTATTGCGATAAATTGTTTAGGAAAAGATAGTGTTAATTTATACTATATGCCTTACAAAACTTCATCAGAAGAATCTTTAACAGATGCAAAAAAATTATGTGAAAAATTTAATATTAATTTAAATATTATTGATATAACAAGTGTTGCAGATGCCTTTTTTAAATTAAATAGTGTTGATACTAATTTGCGTAAAGGCAATGTTTTATCAAGAATTAGAATGATAACTCTTTTTGATGAAGCAAAAAAACATGATGGTATTGTTATAGGCACTACTAATAAAACAGAAATGCTTTTAGGTTATGGCACTTGGTATGGTGATATGGCATCAAGTATAAACCCAATAGGCTATTTATATAAAAGAGATGTTATTAAATTATCTAAAGAAATAGGGTTACCAGAAAGTATTATTACGAAAAAACCGACTGCAGATTTATGGCCAAATCAAACAGATGAAGAAGAGCTTGGATTTACTTACGATTTAGCAGATGATTTTTTTTATCATGCTATTGAGCTTAATAAATCAAAGGAATTTTTATACGAAAAATTTACTAAAGAATTTACAGATAGTATAATAAAGCGAGTTTTAAACAACTCTTTTAAAAGAAGTTTACCTAAAATTCTTACTTATTTTGATAATCAAAAAAATTTTACTGAAATTGATAAAATATTAAAAAATATTATAGAATGATAGAGGATTATGGAGAAGATGATGAAGTTTGACAAACATTACGAAAAAAAGATAGTTGGCGAGGCATTAACTTTTGACGATATTTTAGTAGTTCCAGCTTATTCAGAAGTTTTGCCGTCAGAAGTTATTACAAAAACTAAATTAACTAATAAAATTGAATTAAATATTCCATTAGTGTCTGCTGCAATGGATACTGTTACAGAAGCACGTCTTGCTATTGCTATTGCTCAAGAAGGTGGATTAGGGTTTATCCACAAAAATATGAGTATAGAAAGGCAAGCAGATGAAGTAGATAAAGTAAAAAGGTCTGAAAGTGGTATGATTGTTGACCCTATTACTATTGAACCTAATAAATCGGTATCAGAAGCACAAAGGCTTATGACTAAATATAAAATTTCTGGTATCCCTGTTACAGAACATGGAAAATTATGTGGGATATTAACTAACAGAGATTTACGTTTCGTAAAAGATGATAACGCAAAAGTATCTGAATATATGACTGCTGAAAATCTTGTTACTGCAGCAGTTGGAACATCTTTTGAAGATGCTGTTGAGCAGTTGCATAAATATAGAATAGAAAAACTTTTAGTTGTTGATGATAAATATAATTTAAAAGGGCTTATTACAATAAAAGATATTAATAAGCGTATAAAATACCCATTAGCATCAAAAGATAGTATGGGTAGGCTCCTTGCAGGTGCTGCCGTTGGTATTTCTCCAGATACTATTGAACGTGTAGCAGAATTAGTCAATAAACAAGTAGATATTATTGCTGTTGATACGGCTCACGGTCATTCTGCAAAAGTTATAGAAACAGTTAGTCAAATAAAAAAACAATTTCCAAATCTTCAAGTAGTAGCTGGCAATGTTGCTACTGCTGAAGCAGTAAAATCATTAGCTAAAGCTGGTGCAGATTGTGTTAAAGTTGGTATTGGACCAGGATCTATTTGCACTACAAGAATTGTAGCAGGTGTTGGTGTTCCTCAAGTGAGTGCTATAATGGATTGTGCTTATGCTGCAAAAGAAGCTGGCATACCAATTATTGCAGATGGTGGCATAAAATATTCTGGAGATGTAGTTAAAGCTATTGCTGCTGGAGCAAATGTAGTAATGCTTGGTTCTTTATTTGCTGGCACAATGGAAGCTCCAGGAGAAATTGAATTATATCAAGGTAGAAGTTACAAAGTCTATCGTGGTATGGGTTCTGTTGGTGCTATGAAAGAAGGTAGCAAAGATAGATATTTTCAAGATGGCACTGTTTCTGATACAAAATTCGTTCCTGAAGGCATTGAAGGTAGAGTTCATTTTAAAGGAGATTTAAGCCATACTGTTTATCAATTAATTGGTGGGTTAAAATCTGGTATGGGTTATGCTGGTTGTAAAACTATTGATGAATTAAGAGAAAATGCAAAATTTGTTCGCATTACGAGTTCTGGACTTGCAGAAAGCCACGTTCATGACGTCCAAATAACTAAAGAAGCACCAAATTATTGGGTAAAATAATATCAATAGGATTTAGGCAAGTGAAACCAGAAAATTTAATTGCATACAGATATTTAAGAAGTAGAAAACGCACTGGAATATTATCTTTTTTATCAATAACTTCTGTTATAGGAATAATGCTTGGTGTTGCTGCATTAATAATAGTAGTTAGTGTTATGAGTGGATTTTCTGATAATTTGCTAAATAAAATGTTGGGTGCAAATCCAGATATAATCGTTAGTAGATACGATAATCAACCTATTGAAAACTATCAAAATATTAAAAACAAAATAGAGAGTGTTAAAGGTGTAAAAGGTGTATCGCCTTTTATAATGAGTCAAGCACTACTTACATCTGATAAATCAGTTACTGGAGTTGCCCTTAAAGGTATATCGCCAGAATTAGAAAAGAATGTATCTAAATTACCGTCTTTTATGATTGTTGGAGATATTGAAGATTTAGGCAAAACTTATGGAGAAGATAATAAAGTTAGTGGGATATTAATCGGTAAAGATTTGGCTATGGTGTTAGGTGCCTCAATGGGTAAAGAGATTACTATAGTTAGTCCTTACGGAAATAAAGGTCCTTTTGGTATTACTCCAAAAATGCGAAAATTTATAGTTGTAGGCATATTTGATACTGGACTTTATGAATATAATTCAAGTATGGCTTATATATCAATAAATGCAGCACAAGATTTTTTAAATATGGGTAATACTGTTAGTGGATTAAGTGTGTCAAAAGATGATAATATTTCCCTTGATACTTTAGTTGCAGAAATAAATATATCATTAGGTATGCCTTATTGGGTTAGAGACTGGTTAAGTATGAATGTTAGCCTTTTTTCTGCTATAGAACTTGAAAAATTTGCGTTATTTATAATATTAACGTTAATTATTGTTGTCGCCTCATTTAATATTATCAGTATGATAGCAATAACTATAAAAGATAAAAGAAAAGATATTGCAATATTACGAGCAGCTGGAGCAAGTAGCAAGTTTATTACTAAAATATTTATGAAACAAGGCTTAATAGTTGGTATAACTGGAACAATTTTAGGAGATATAATAGCTTTAGTTTTATCTTTAATATTAAGAAATTTTAAAGTAATAGAATTACCTCAAGAAGTATATTTTATGGATAAAATACCAGTAAATATAGATTTACACGTATATATTCTTGTAACAATTTGTGCTATTTCAATAACTTTTTTGGCAACAATTTTTCCATCAAGACAAGCTGCAAAATTATCACCTATTGAGGCTTTAAGAAACGATTAATTTTTACTCTATCTTTATATTTTATAATTATTTTTTAAAATTAAATAACTCTTTTCGGTGTAAAGATTATTTCAATATTAACTTTCCTAAAGAACACAATTTTTTCTCCAGAAGTAAAAGCATTCCATATATTTATTCAATAAGGTCGTAAACTCGCTTACGCTCGGGGTTCCACCCAAAACTCCCAAAAAACATTGAATAAATATATGTAATTACTTCTGAGTTCAAAAATTGTATTCTTTATGTATCTTGTTATTGTTTCGTATTCATTTAGAAATTTTATATTTATTGTTTTTTAATATTAATTACTAAAATAAAAATAAGTTCTT
The DNA here is from genome assembly GCA_045538075.1 of Mucispirillaceae bacterium. GTDB lineage: Bacteria > Chrysiogenota > Deferribacteres > Deferribacterales > Mucispirillaceae > JAZSQT01. The sequence goes on along the minus strand of JAZSQT010000170.1, from coordinate 1,027 downwards.
AAAAAATATAATTTTAAATAATCTTTACAGAGAAATATATTTTGTGGATTGCCACGACGATTAAAATCGTCTCGCAATTGTAGATGTCAAGTAATTAGTTACATTTTTGGACACATTCTTTAGGAGTTAAACCATTTAAAGCGGAATGAGGTCTATGTTCGTTGTAATAGACGATGTAACCTAATAATTCTTCTTTTAAATCATCAATATCATTAAATAGAGAATCTTCTATAAAATCTTCTTTTAATGTTTTCCAAAAACGTTCAATTTTTCCATTTGTTTGAGGACGATATGGTCTTGTGTAGCGATGTTTCATTTGCATTTCAATTAACAATCTTTCAAAAGGATGTTCATCTTTATTCTTTGTTTGTGAGCCTGAACCAAATTCAGCTCCATTATCTGTCATTACTGCATCAATTTCAATATTGTATGTATTTTTTAGCATATTAAAGGCTTTTAATGTGGCAAACATTACTGTTAATGCTTTCTTATCTGGTATTACTTCAAGCCAGCAAGTTCTAGATAAATCATCTAATACGCCTAATAAATAATACGTTTGATTCGGTTCTGCTATCGTAATACCTTTAGATAATTGATGTAAGTCTATATGTACTAATTCACCTATTTTTGACATTAAATATCGCCTTTTCATTTCTTTTTGTTCTTTCTTCAGTTTATTCAAACCATATCTTTTACAAATATTATATATTGTACTTGGCGAAGGTGCAACTTTTACTCCTGAATTAATTAAAATATTTCTTATTTCATACCTATTAATTCCTTTTAATCGTAGCTCCTTAACCATCTCTTCAATCTTTATATCTGTACGTCTAATTTTAAATCTTGGACCTCGCTTTTGAGGAACAAGAGAAGCTGCACAAGGGTTTGCTTCATATCTGTGTAATATTTTCATAAAGTTTTGATGTGAAAAATTGTGATATTCGCAAAATTCTTTAACAGTCTTAAACTTATTACTTGTCTTATTCTTTATTGCCCTATATTCCTCTATGTATAACATCATACGATT
>JAZSQT010000093.1:0-15663 GCA_045538075.1 Mucispirillaceae bacterium | reverse complement strand
ATTTATCTACAGAAAGACCACATTCATATCCAGCAACTACTTCTTTTACATCATCTGTAAAACGTTTAAGAGAACCTATTTTTCCATCAAAAATAACGATAGAATCTCTAATTACTCTACAATTTGAAGTTCTTTGAACTTTACCTTCACTAACGAAACAACCTGCAATTTTACCAATTTTAGGAACAGAAAATACTTGTCTTATCTCTACTTTACCAACAACATTTTCTTTCATTTCTGGTGATAAAAGCCCTTCTAATGCAAGTTTAACATCATCTATAGCTTTATATATTACTGAATATAATTCTATATCAATATTATCTTTATCTGCTGCTAATTTTGCTTTATTATCTGGACGAACATTAAAACCAATAATAATAGCCTTAGATGCAGCAGCAAGAGCAACATCACTTTCAGTAATTGCACCAATGCCATCGTGAATAATATTAACTTTAACTTCTTGGTTAGATAATTTTTTAAGAGATGCCGATAATGCTTCAACAGACCCTTGAGCATCTGCCTTTAATACTATATTAAGCTCTTTTAATTCTCCATCTTGGATTTTACCAAAAAGGTCAGAAAGAGATAATTTGCCTCTCTCTGCAAATTGCTTTTCTTTATCAGCTGCTGCCCTTAATTCTGCCACTTGTTTAATAACTTTTTCATCAGCAACGATAAATTTTTCTCCAGCTTCTGGTAAACTTGAAAATCCCATAATTTCTGTTGGAACAGAAACACCAGCTTCTTTAATTGAGCTTCCTTTATAATTAAACATAGCTCTAACTTTTCCAAACTGGCTACCAGAAATAAAAGTATCACCTTTTCTTAATGTTCCATTTTTAACAAGAATAGTAGCAACTGGACCTTTCTGTTTATCTAATCGTGATTCAATAACTACCCCTTCAGCAGGTCTATTAGGATTTCCTTTTAAATCTAATACTTCAGCTTCTAAAAGAACTCTTTCAAGAAGATCATCTATACCTATTCTTTTTTTTGCAGAAATATTTTGGAATTGATAATCACCACCCCAATCATCGCCAATAATACCATACTCTGCAAGTTGTTGACGAACTTTATCTGGATTAGCATTATCTTTATCAATTTTATTTATTGCTACTACTATCCTAACTCCAGCAGCTTTAGCATGGTCTATAGCTTCTTTAGTTTGAGGTTTAACTCCATCATCAGCTGCTACAACAAGAATAACTATATCTGTAAGTAAAGCTCCTCTTGCCCTTAATGTAGTAAAAGCTTCGTGTCCTGGTGTATCTAAAAAAGTAACTTTTCCACTAGCACTTTCTACTTCGTAAGCACCAATATGTTGAGTAATTCCTCCAGCTTCACCAACTGCAACACTAGTTGAACGAATAGCATCAAGTAGAGATGTTTTTCCATGGTCAACATGTCCCATAACAGTAACGATTGGTGGACGATGTTCCAATTCTTCTGGTTTATCTTCATATGTAGGTAATAAATCATCTTCTGTTATTGTTTTGACAACTACATCAACTCCATATTCTATACCTAACAATTGGGCAGTTTCAGCATCAATAGATTGATTAACTGTCGCCATAATACCCATACCAAAAAGTTTTTTAGTAAGTTCTGATGCTTTTACACCTATTAAACTGCCTAAATCAGAAATTACTATTCTTTCACCTATATCAACTTTTTCTGGACGGACAAAAACTTTTTGTGCCGACTTATCTTGACGTTTTTTAGGTTTATTATTAAATTTATTTTTAAAATTTTGAGTTTTTTGACGTCTATCATCATCAAGGTCAGCTAAATCAGAAATATCAATATTAGGAGAGATAGTTCTTTGTTCAACTTCATTTTCTATATTAAGTTCATCTAAACCTTCAGAAATTGTTTTAGTCCAACTTTTCGGTTTTTTAAGAGAATCTTTCTTTGGTTTATGTTTTTTGTTTTCTTTTTCTTTATCTTTTAAATTATCGTCTTCTTTTTTTCTGACTAAACGTTTACGTTCTTCATCAACACCCAATGATAAACTATCTGACATTCTGTTAGATACAATAGAATTTTGCAATCTACCAATTCCAGATTTATTTTGAGTAGTAAAAGATCTCTCCCTCTCGCCTTGAGATTTTTTATCACCTTGAAATCCTTTTTGTCCATAAGGTTTATCTTTATCGTTTCTTTGATTAAATTGTTTATCTCCAGAACGATTTTGACGTTGAAAATTGCCGTCATTTTTATCATTTCTACGTTGAAAATTTGATTTATCAGCCTTTGCATTATCTGATTTACTTTGTCTTTCTATGTTTTTTTGTTGGCGAGAGTTTTTATCATGCTGAATACGTGGTTTACTATCTTTATTAGATTGAGCTGTAGCTTCTGGTTTATCTTTTGTATCGTTTTCTTGTTTTTGTATTACAGGCTCGTTGGTAACTTCAACATCATTATCTAAGTTGATATTTTCAGTAGTAGTTTCTTGTATTTCAATAGTTTCATCTTGGATATTTGACAAAACTTCAGTTTTTTCTTTAGTGTAAGTTTCTCTTTCTTCATCAATTTTTTTAATACTTTTTTCAAGTGCATATTTTCTTTTTTGAAGCTCTTCTTTGCTTAATCTACGATTTTGAGAAACACTACTCGTTGTATTTTTATTAACTGGAACTTCATGAAACTTTACGCCTTTTTTATGACGTTCCATTGCTCTATGTAACATTTCTTGACGTTTATCAAGAGATTGATACGTTAAATCAATACCTGCGTTTATAATAGAATTTTCATCAACTTTATCATCTTCTGATGATACTTTAATACCTGCTTGCTGTAACTTTTTAATTGTATCACTTACACTAATGCCTATTTTTTTAGCTACATCACCAACTTTAATTAACGCCATTTGCTCTCCCTGTAAATCTACCACTTTTTGAAAATTGTATAATCATGCAATAATTTATTAATCTTGTTTGCAAAATTTTTATCAGTAATTGCCTCTACTGCATATAAATCACAATTTTCTTTATTAAAAGATAAAAATTTTTCATCAACTTCAATATAACTAATATTGTTTTTTATACTTAATTCAATAAATTTATTTTTAGTATTCATTCCAGCTTTATTAGATATTAATATTAAGTAAATTTCACCTTTATCAAACTCATCTAAAATAGCTGAATTACCTTTTTTTATGTTACCACCTTTGTTTAATATATTTATCAAAGATGTAATATAATTTTCGTAACCTTTAATTAAAGGCTCAATTAATTCGTTAAAATTTGGTTCAACTCCATTACTATTTAGAAACTTTGAAAAATACTTTTTTTTAATTGCTTTTTCAATACAACTCTTATTAATACAAGTATATATACCTCTACTTTGTATTTTTTTACGAATATCGCAAACAATTTTTCTATCAATAGTATATACAAACCTTAATAAATCTTTTTTATCAGATTTCAACCTACAAGCTACACAACTTCTAATAGGCGACTTGGAGCCTACTTTAACATCTGTAACTACTTCATTTAACATATTAATTATTCTTCATCTTCATCGTCTGAATCAAGCTCTTCAAGTTTCGCTGATAAATAATCTATTGCAGAATTAATTATTGATACTGCATCATTATCATCTATAGATAAAGCAGATGAAACTTCATCAACACTTGCCCCAGATAATTTTTCAACATCATCAAGACCAGCTTCTATTAATCTACCAATCATTTCTGCATTAAGCATTTCAAGATTTTCTAAATTATATAGTTCATAAAACATTTTCATATCTTGTTCTTGCTCTTCTATGCGAGTATTTCTAATTTGAGCATATTCACTTTCTTTAAGAACGTCTAATCTCCATTCTGTAAGAATAGCAGCAAGACGCACATTTTGTCCTTTTTTACCTATTGCAAGAGATAATTGGTCATCTGGAACTATAATCTCAATTGTTTTATCATCTTCTATAATATTTGTAAGGTTAACATTTGCTGGACTAATTGCATTGCAAACGTATTGAACTGCATCTTGCGACCATTCAATTACGTCAATTTTTTCACCACGTAATTCTGTTGAAATTGCATTAATACGTGAACCTTTAACACCGATACAAGCACCAACTGGATCTATATTTGAATTAGATGTATAAACAGCCACCTTTGCCCTATCACCTGGCTCACGAGCAGCACCTTTAACAGAGATTATGCCTTCAAAAACTTCTGGAATTTCTGCTTCAAAAAGTTTTTTGAGAAAGTTAGGGTGAGTTCTTGAAAGAATTAATTGGGGCCAACCTTTTACCATACGAATATCTAAGAGTAATGCCCTAACGTAGTCATTTCTGTTAAAGAAATCCCCTGGAATCATCTCTTTTTTAGGTAATATTGCTTCCGTCTTGCCTATATTTATAATAAGGTTATCTCTATCTGTTTTAAGTATAGCTCCATTTACGATTTCACCAATTTTATTTTGAAATTCATCAAGAATAACTTGTTTTTCTGCTTCTTTTAATTTTTCAAGTAATTTTTGTTTTGCAACAAGAGCAGATTGGCGACCTAATGCCTCTAAAGTAGTAGGCACGTATAAAATATCGCCATACTCTGGGTTTTCTTTATACTCTTTTGCTTCATCTATAGTAATTTCATACCAATTTGATACTGATGTTTCAGATACTTCTTTTGGTATTAGTATATTTATTATTCCTTTATTAATATCAAGTTCTACTTCTGGTTCAAGATATTTTCCAATACGTTTAACTGCAGCTGCAGTAATTGCGTCTTTAAGAGCTTCTGTAAGAATTTCTCGTGATATGCCTTTTTCTCTGCCTAATTCATCTACAAATTTAATTATTTCAATATTGCTCATTTTTCCTCCTGAAATTCGTACTCAAGGCGGGCTTTATTTATATTATCTAACTGAATATAAAATTCTGCACTCTCTTTTTCTACATAAAGTTTTATAGTTTCATCTGTAACTTCTTTGATTTTTCCAAGATAACGCTTTCTGCCATCATCAGCTTTATTTTTCGTAATAATTAATACAGATTTATTTATAAAACGTAAGAAATCATCTTTAGTTTTAAGAGGTCTATCTGGACCTGGACTTGATACTTCTAAATTATAATTTTTATATGGAATGATTTTATCATTTTCATCTAACCAATCAGATATTTTTAAGCTAATATTTGCACAAGTGTCTAAGGATAAATTATCACTATCAATTGTAACTCTTAAAATGTATTCTCCTCTTTCTCGTTTATAAGTAACATCTATAACATTACAATTATGCTCTCGTGAAAATCTTTCTGCTACTGGTTTAACTAAATCTGCAATTTTATTTTTTCTTATCATTACTTCTTTCAACAAAAACCCTATAATTAATTTTTCTATTTTTAGATAAAAAAATTGGTGGGTAAATACCCACCTAAGTTATGTCAATACCACACCATAAATATAATTTCAAGTTTTTTTTACAAAAAAAATCTTTCTTTTCGTTATTTTTTACTATTAAAATCAAATTACATTTATTTTTATATTTCTCTTTCATCTAATGCTTGCTTCTGTTTATTACCTATACGTGCATAAAGCCAAGCTCCTGAAATAACAATGAGTAATCCTTTTATAAGATATTCTGCTCTATAAACATCTGTATTTTCTAAACCTATAAGACAAAAAATAACACCAGTAATTATAACAATAATAGAGCCAGTTCTTAAAAAAGATGGTTTCTTATCTTGTTTTTTACCTAAAACATTCCATAAACCAACCCTTATACCATATATAATTACAGTAAAAAATATAGACGGACATATTATAACTGAATATAGAAAAGAAGGTTTACTATTAGGATTTTTACCACCACTACTCCATATTACACGCCAAACTAAATAAATAATTACACCTAAAGCAATCATTACAAATAATGTTATGAAAAGTTGATAACCTAACAAGAATGCAAATGTAGATGAAGATGGCATTGTATCATAAAGTGAATTCATTTTATAATCCTCATTTCTTCAATATTTTTTTCTTTTTACTACTTTATTCTTAAAAACTATTTAAGAACACTATAAAAACACTCCAAATTATCATAGCATTTTTCATTTTAAAAAAATTTTAGTTTTTTTATATGGCTAACTTATTTAGAACTTAAAATCTTTGTATTTGAAGTTATTTGATTCGGTTTCACTTTCTAATAAGTTTTTTTTCATTCTTTTTCCTTTTTTCTTTTTAAAGATGCAATATCCTCATCAAGAGATAATTTAGTTTTTTCTATATGCTTTCCAATAACAGATAAAGCACCACTTAAATACAAAAATGGAAGCAAAGAAACAACAATAATGATAAGTCCTACTGCTGACTCTTCATTGGCAATAGCCACAACACCAAAAAATAACAGGAAGCCTCCTATTATAGCAATTACAATATTCTTTAAACTCATCTTATAATCCTCCTATGATTTATTAATAAAATTAAAATAAGCAAATATTTAATACTACAGTAATCAATATATGTAAAGCATTTATTTTGCCTTTGAGTTATATGATATAGTAATTTATGAACTATTAAAAGAAACTAAAATCAATATACATAACGAAATAATCTTTAGCCAAATAAAAGAAATATATTATTTACATCAATTTATCACATAAGAAACGATTTATATTAAGATATAATTATAACATTTTCATAAAAATAATATCAATTATATCAATTGCTAATTTTATTTTCTTAAAATTAGCATATAAATATCATTGAATATTTTTAATTAGGATAGTTACAAACAATTTTTACACTCCACCTGTAACCTTTTTATAGATAATTAATATAGACATTAATATTTTTTTCGTATAGACTAAAAATAGTGTCTTAGTAATTTAAGAAATACCTTTTTTATTTTATTTGGAGGATTTGATGAATATTAGAGAATACGAGGTTAAAATTACATTACCAGAGAAACTTAAACCTCTTGAAACAGTTGCATACAATTTATGGTGGGCATGGAATACACCAGCCTCAGCATTATACAAAGAAATTAATGAAGAATTATGGGAAGAGTCTGGCCATAACCCTATTACTGTTATTTCATCTTTAACTAAAGAAGATTGTAACCGTCTTTTAAATGATGAAGTTTTCATGGCTAATTTACAAGATGTATATGAAAGCTATAAAAAATATATGTCTATGCCAAAATGGTATTCTAAAGCATATAAAGACCAAAGTGATATGCTTGTTGCATACTTTTCTGCTGAATATGGCATTCATGAATCTGTTGAACTTTATTCTGGTGGTTTAGGAATTTTATCTGGAGACCATTGTAAATCTACTTCTGATATGGGGATTCCTCTTGTAGCAGTTGGTTTATTATACAGAAATGGTTATTTTCACCAATATACAAATTCTGACGGTTGGCAACAAGAAAAATACCCATATAACGAATTTTTCAATATGCCTATGAAACCAGCTCAAGACGAAAAAGGTAAAGATATTTACGTATCGGTTAAAATTGGTCAACGTAACGTAAATATTAAAGTATGGAAAATGCAAGTTGGTTTAATGACTCTTATTCTTATGGATACAGATTTACAAGATAATCACCCTGATGATAGAGTTATTACAGGTAAACTTTACGATGGCGATTCAAGTATGCGTATTCGTCAAGAAATTGTATTAGGTGTTGGTGGCTGTCGTGCTTTAGTAGCTTGTGGACTAAAACCTACTGTTTACCACTTAAATGAAGGGCACCCTGCTTTTGCTTCTCTTGAAAGAATTAAGTTACTTATGGAAGAAGGTGTTGATTTTCGCCTTGCTACAGAAATAGTTCGCAAAAGCACTCTTTTTACTACTCACACTCCTGTTCCAGCTGGTTTTGATGTGTTTAGTATTGAGCAAATTAAAGAATATTTAAGTGATATTTATAGTGCTGTTGGTATCAACCTTAATTTAATTATGAATTTTGGTAGAATTAACAGAACAGATACTAGCGAACCTTTTAATATGGCTGTTGCTGGTATCAATCTTTCTACATATAGAAATGGTGTTAGTGATCTTCATGGAGACGTTAGCCGTAGAATGTTCCATTCTTTATGGTCTAATGCTGTTCTTTCTAAAGTGCCTATTGGTCATGTTACTAATGGCGTTCATTTACCGTCATTTATGTCAACTGATTTTAAAAACATACTCAATAGACACGTTTCAGAAGAATGGTACACTAAACCTTATAATTTTGATATTTGGGAAAAAATCCAAAACATACCAGATAATGTTTTATTTGATGTTAAACGCAATCAAAGAGAACGTCTCGTTTCTTTTATCCGTAAGCGTATGAAGGAAACTATTAAAAGAAGTGGTGGTAGTGTCAATGAACTTATGAGTGCTGAAGATATTTTAAATCCAGATGCACTTACTATCGGCTTTGCAAGACGTTTTGCAACTTATAAACGTGCATATCTTCTTTTTACTGACGAAGCAAGACTTTTAAAAATCGTTAGCAACCCTGAAAAACCTGTTCAATTTGTTATTGCTGGTAAAGCCCACCCTAAAGATAATGGTGGTAAAGAAATTATCAAAAAAATTATACACATAGCAAGAAAGCCAGAATTTAGAAAACATATAGTTTTTCTTGAAGACTATAATATTGAAGTTGCAAGGTATCTTACTCGTGGTGTTGACGTATGGCTTAACAACCCAAGAAGACCTATGGAAGCCTCAGGCACAAGTGGTATGAAAGCTGCTGCAAATGGTGCTTTAAACTTCTCTATTTTAGACGGTTGGTGGGTTGAAGGATATAATGGTAATAATGGTTGGGCAATTGGTGCTGGTGAAGAATATCCAAATGATGACTACCAAGATTACGTTGAAGGTATGGAAATATACGATAAATTAGAAAATGAAATAGTTCCTACATTCTATTCAAAAGACAAAACTGGTATTCCAAGAACATGGATTGGTATGATTAAAGAAAATTTAAGAACAATTCCAGGCTTCTTTAATTCTTCTCGTATGTTAATGGATTATACTAATCAATACTATGTGCCACTCCATAAATTAAACAAAGAATTTACTGCAAATGGAGTATCAGAAGGCAAAAAATATATGGATTGGTATGACCAAATTCTTGAAAAATGGGACGGTGTTCGTTTTGCAGACACTAACGTTGAATCTAAGAATTTTGCACCAGAAGAAAAAGTTAAATTTAGTTGCAAAATAGATGCTAACGCTACTCCACCAGAACATCTTGGTGTGTTTGCTGCCGTTGAATTTGGTGGTGATAGTGGCAATATGAACGACCCAGAATTAATTCGCCTTGAATATAGTGGAAAAGATGGAGATTTATGTGTTTTCAAAGGAGAATATAAACTTAATAAAGCTGGAAAATTTAAAGCTGCATTTTTAATTACTCCATACCACTTATTCTTAAAAAATCCATTTGAACTTAATAAAGTTAAGTGGGCATAATTTAATGGAAGAAAAATTATATTTGCCAAATTCAACAGGTTGTTTCGTATGTGGCAAAGATAATCCCCATGGTTTACACGTGAATTTTTATGCAAAAGATAATAAAGTTCACGTGGATTTAACCTTAGAAGAATGGTTCAATAGTTATCGCAATGTTGCCCATGGAGGAGTATTATCTTCTGTATTAGATGAAGCTATGGGTTGGGCTGCTTTCTTATTTTCAGATTGCACTGAATTTCTTTTTACGAGAGAGCTAACGGTTACTTATAAAAAAAATGCTCCGTTAAAAGAATGCGTTTTAATAACTACTGAATTTGATAAATTAGAACGAGGTGGCATGGTATCAGCTAAGGGAAGAATTACCGATAAAGATGGTAAAATTTTAACTACATCTAAGGGGCTATTCTTTCCTGTATCTCCTGAAAAAATGGCAGAAACAAAAAATTATCTATGTTTTAGAGATGATTTAAAATATCACCCAAAAGCATTAAAATATTGTAGATAGTTTAAAAGGGTTGTATAAATTACAACCCTTTTCTATTAATTACTAAATGAATATTTAAAATTTCTTGGATTTGTATCTTCTCCTTTTAATACTCCAACAACATCTTCAATAAAAACGATTTCTTCATCTGTAGGTATCATAAAAACTTTAACTTTACTATTTTTACCAGTTAAATCTGTTTCTCCATTTGAAGAGTATATATTATTATTTTTTTCAATATCTATAGATAGTCCAAAACATTCTTCTAAACCTTCTATAGATTTTTGTCTTGCTTGTGGAGAATTTTCACCAACACCAGCAGTATAAACTATAGCATCTACTCGCCCTAAAACAGCAAAATACATACCTATGTATTTTTTTAAACGGTAATATTCCATTTGTAATGCTAATTGGCAATATTTATCACCCTCATCTGCAACACGTCTTACATCTCTTCTATCTGTATATTTTCCCGTAATTCCTAAAAGACCAGATCTACGGTTTAAAATAGTATTAACATCATCACAAGTTAACCCCATAGTTTGTTGAATAAATAATGGAATTGCTGGGTCTATATCTCCACTACGAGTGCCCATTATGGCTCCTTCAAGAGGTGTAAAACCCATGGAGGTATCTATTGCAATACCATTTTTTATGGCAGTAATACTAACACCATTTCCAATATGTAAAGTAATAAGATTACATTCTTGCCAATTTTTATTTAACATAACTGCAGCACGTCTTGATACATATAAATGACTTGAACCATGAAACCCATAACGTCTGACTTTGTATTCATCATACCATTTACGTGGAATAGCATACATATAGGCATGCTCTGGCATAGTCTGATAAAAAGCTGTATCAAAAACTGCAACTTGAGGGATATTTGGTACTAATTTTTTCATAGCTTTAATCCCTGATAAATTTGGTGGATTATGTAGAGGTGCAAGCTCTGATAATTTACTAATAATATTAAGGACATTTTCGTCAATTAATACACTTTTGTTAAAATATTCGCCACCATGGACTATTCTATGTCCAACTGCATCAATTTCTGATAATTCTTTTATTACACCAAATTCTTCATCTTGAAGAAACTTTAAAATATTCATAATTGCATCAACGTGATCTGAACAATCAAAGGCTAAGCGATGGTTTTGATCTTTAACATTATGAACGATAAAAGAGTTAATTAACCCTATCCTTTCAACTACCCCCTTTGCTAAAACTTCTCTGTTTTCCCAGTGGTATAATTGATATTTTACCGATGAACTACCACAGTTTAAGGCAAGTATTTTCATTGTAGCTCCTCAAAAATAATTTAGAAAATCATTATATATTTTTTTAAAAAAAATTGTAACATATTTTGTATTTTTTAGTCTATAGTATATAAGCATTTTTACGGAGTTATCTATGCCTTTTTTAATTATATTGTCTATTTTTTTCTTCTTTATAAATTCTGCTGAAGCTCAAAATAAAGCCCAACGCTCAATGTTAGTTACTTCTGCTACTATTGAAAAAGGATTAACTACTCCAGATATTGCTTTAACTGGTTCATCATATTTTACTAAAAGCTCCGATGTCGCAGCAGAGAGTGCGAGTAAAATTATAAAAGTATACGTTAAAGATGGAGATATGGTTAGTGCTGGAGACCCTATTGCTCAACTTGATGATTCATTTTTGACTTATACTATTCTTTCTGCAGAAGCCACAACAAAACAAGCTAAATTACTGGTAGATAAAACAAAACGTGATTACATTAGAAATAAAACTCTTTATCAACAAAATTCTATTTCTCAACAAAAATACCAAGATTCTTTAACTGATTATGAAAATGCAGAAAGTGCATTTAAAGCAGCTACTGCTAACGAAAAAAAATTAAAAATAGAAAAAGAAAAAATGACTATAAAAGCGCCCTTTGATGGTGTTATTACTGATACTCCTATTGAAGTTGGAGAATGGATGACGTTAGGAGGCACTGCTGCAAGTATTGCCTCTCTTACTTATGAAGCAAGAGTTCATATACCAGAAAAAATTTTGCAATACGTAAAAGTTGGTATGCAAGTTCCAGTATTTACTGAAAATAAGGAGTATATAGGCATTATTATGTCTATAAATTCAAGGGGTGATGCATCTACAAGAACTTTTGAATCAAAAATATATATTGGTGGAGACCCTTATTTAAAAGAAGGAATGCAAATGACTGTTCGCTTGCCAAGTGGTAACAAAATTGAAAGCCTGCTTGTTCCAAGAGATGCTATAGTAACAAGAAATTTTGGAAAAGGTGTATTTAAAATTTTTAATGATACAGTTAAATATATACCGATAGAAATAATTGGCTACTCTAAAGATAAAATAGCAATAAAATCAAATGAATTAAATGTTGGCGATAATATTGTAATGAAAGGTAACGATAAAATTACTGACGGTATAAAAATAAGATTGGCGGCAAATAAATAATGAATATAATAAAATTCGCCATAGAAAACCCTGTAAAAGTTATTGTTGGTATTTTTTTCATTGTAATTTTTGGTATTCAAGCCCTTTTCAATATGCCATATAGATTAATCCCTACAATAGAATATCCTCAAATTACAGTTAGGACAACTTGGGTCGGAGCCTCTCCATACGAAATGGAGAAAGAAATTATAGATAGACAAGAAAGAGTATTAAAAACAATTCCTGGCTTAATAGACTTTGAAAGTAATGCCTCTAATGGATTTGCAAGTATTACTTTGATGTTTGACCTTGATATGGATATTAATGACGCAGTATTAAGCGTTTTAAATAAACTTAATGAAGTTAGAGGCTATCCAGATGATATTGATGAACCAACAATACGTTCATCAAATTCTGATTCTATATCTGTTATTGAGCTAGCCTTAACAACAACAGACGATAACCCTAAAAGTATTGATGAATACGGCACTTATTTTGAAGAAATAGTTAAACCGTATTTAGAAAGGGTAAATGGCGTTGCCGATTTATCTTATTGGGGTGGTAGCCCTAAACAAATTCAAATTAAAATAAACCCTAATTCATTAAGTTATTATAATTTGAATATAAGTGATATTATTAAAGCTCTTTCTGATGAAAACGTTAATATTTCAGCTGGCACATTAGATTTTGGCTCTCGTGATTATCGTTTTAGAACTATTGGCGAAGTAAAATCACCTGAAGATATTAAAGAACTTGTAGTAGTCGCTGGTAAAAATAATCGTATTAAAATGGGCGATATTGCAGAAATTGATTACGGTTTTGAAAAGAAAAATACAGTAGTAAAGTTAGATACTAAAGATGCAATAAATGTTGGTGTTATTGCTCAAGCTGGAGCCGATGTTTTACAACTTACTAATGATATTGATGATGTAATTCAAAGACTTAATAATGGTATATTAAAAGAACAAGGCATTGAATTTGTTTGGATATCAGATCAACGAGGCTATATTTTAAAAGCAATTGGCTTAGTTAAATCAAATATTGCCGTTGGTGGAATATTGGCAATTATTGTATTACTTTTGTTTCTAAGAAGTATTCGTTCTACTCTTGTCATTGCTACAACGATACCTATTTGTGTTGTTGGAACTTTTTTTATAATGAATATTTTTGGAAAATCATTAAACGTAATTAGCTTAGCTGGAATTGCTTTTTCTGTAGGTATGCTTATAGATAACTCTATTGTAGTTCTTGAAAATATTGATAGACATTTATCTATGGGCAAAAAAGCTATAGTTGCAGCCTACGATGGAGTTAAAGAAGTTTGGGGAGCAATACTTGCCTCTACTCTCACGACTATTGCAGTATTTTTACCAGTCGTATTTATTAAAGAAGAAGCAGGACAACTTTTTGGAGATATTGCTCATGCTGTTAGTTCTGCCGTTGGACTTAGCTTGATTCTATCTGTTTTAGTTATTCCGGTGTTTACAAGATTACTATATAGTAAAAACGCAACAAAAAGAGAAAATAATAAACTTGATAATGCAATTATTAACTTTGGTAGTTTTTTTGTAAACGGGATAATGTTTTTATCAAGAAAAATTAATTCTAAAGTATCTTATAGACTAATTGTAATTATATCTTTAACAATTTTTTCTGTAGTTGGAGCATATTTATTATTTCCTAAAATGGATTATCTCCCATTAGGCAATAAAAATCTCGTTGAATCACGTATTAGTGTCCCTCCTGGTTTTTCTTACAAAGAAAGAGCAGATATGGGGCAGTATATTTACGAACAATTAAAACCATATATGGAAAAAGAAATAGATGGACTTCCAGCAATAAGAACATTTTTATTTGTTGGAGGAACAACTTTTGTTCGCTTATCTGTTACAAGCCAAGATGATACAAGGGCAAAAGAACTTCAACCATTATTATCTAAAATAATATCAACTATTCCAGGAATTACTGCCTCTACTGCCCAATCACCACTATTTAATATCGGTAGAGGTTCTGGTAATATGGTAATGTTAAATATTAGTGGTGCTATGGCTTATGAAGAATTAACTGAAAAAGTTAATATTATTCATGATAAAATTTTAGAAGTATTACCATTTGTTCAAATGAGAGTAAACCCTACTGCAACTCCATTATATCCAGAAGTGCAAATTTTTCCAGATAGAGAAGCATTGAAAGCAGCAGGTATTACTGCCAACGATTTAGGTATAGCAGTAGATGCCTATCTTGATGGGAAAAAAATTGGCGAGTTTAAAGATGACGAATTAGGAACGATTGATATATCTGTAATGGGGCAAGATGAGTTTACTCCAGAAAATCCAGAAGGTATATATTCAATTCTTGTTACAGCTCAAAATGGACAACCAGTGCCAATTTATACCCTTGCTGAAATGCAAGAAATTATGGGTGTTGAAAGAATAAGACGATATAATTCTCAAAGATCTTTTACATTAATGATTTCTGTTCACTCTGGTATGGTATTAGAAGAATTACAAAATGCTATTATGGATAAAGCTATAGAACCTTTAAGAAAAGAAGGCTTAATAGATGGAATAGAAATATATACAAGTGGTGCTTCAAGTAAACTTGAAGATGCAAAAGAAGCCCTTACAGGCAACTTATTATTGGCAGTGCTAATTACATACTTACTTATGTCGGCATTATTTAATAACTTTTTATATCCATTTATTATTATGGTTTCAGTCCCTCTTGCTGCAAGTGGTGGTTTTTTAGGTTTAGCAGCTGTTAATACCTTTATAACTAATCAACCTATGGACGTTTTAACTGTTCTTGGATTTATTATGTTAATTGGGACTGTTGTAAATAATCCAATTTTGATAGTATATCAATCTCTTAACAATGTTAGATATGGAATGAAAGCAAAAGATGCAATAGATGACGCTTTAAGAACAAGAATACGACCGATATGTATGAGTACATTAACTTCGCTTATTAGCTTGTTTCCTCTTGTTTTAACACCAGGAGCTGGAGCAGAATTATATCGTGGTTTAGGAGCTGTAATTCTAGGTGGTCTTGCATTCTCTACTGTATTGACGATGTTTGTTATACCAGCTATTTTGTCATTTTTCTTAAAAGATAAGGATATGGGTAGCGAGCATATAATTTAAAACAAAATATTATCAGTACTTATTAATGATATGATTATTTTATAGTTAAACTACAACTTATTAAAATATACTCTTGATTAATCAAAATGATACATATATATTTTTTTCTCATATTAATTTAAAGAATCTTTTTAAAGATGTAAGTGCTTTTTACGGTGGTTTTTTGTTATTGTTTA
>JAZSQT010000019.1:0-11525 GCA_045538075.1 Mucispirillaceae bacterium | reverse complement strand
TATATAAAAATCATTATATAATTAATAAAGTATAAAATACTATTTTTCTATTCCAGTGCGTGCATCTACGCCTATGTTATAGTAGTGCTTTATCTCTCTCATTTCTGTAACTAAATCTGCTTTATCCATAATTTCTTGGGCTGCATAACGTCCACTCATAATTAATTCTGTATGAGGTGGTTTATTATCCATTAACTCTAAAACTTTTTCTAATGGTATTAATCCAATATGTTGAGCTACATTTATTTCGTCCATAATAACGACATCGTAATTGCCACTTAATAATTTTTCTTTACAAATTTCAAAACCTTCTAATGCCTGAGCTATATCATCGTCTGTTGGTTTTCCAAAGACGAAACATTTGCCTCCTAATTGTTTAAATTCTATATAAGGTGCAAGCATTTCAAAAGATTTAAGTTCTGAATATTTTTGACCTTTTAAAAATTGTCCTATAAAAACTTTAAAGCCTGCTCCAGCAGCCCTTAAAGCAAGACCCATACAAGCAGTAGTTTTACCTTTACCGTTTCCAGTATATACTTGGATATAACCTTTTTCTTTCATATTTCACTTCCTTTTTTTAATAATAATATAGCTCTATTATAAACATCTTGGGGAGTAGAATTAATTTTTTTTGCGATTTCAACACAATTATCCCATTCTGGATAATACTTAACAATATCGTAATAAATTAATTTTTTTATGTTTATAACGAAACCATCAATATTTACTTGTATAATTTCTCTATTCATTATAATTCTGTCAATTTTTTTAATACGAATACCAGCAGTAGATGAGTATTTGAATATGATTTTTGCAAAATATTCTTCTTTATCAACTGGTATCATAAGAGATAGAATATATAAAGGTCTATTTTTTTTACCATAGGCAGAAGTATAATATACATCTAATGCACCACTATCCATTAAAAAATTAAGTAAAAAACCGAAATTTTCACCAGTCATATCATCTATATTTGTTTCCATTAATAATATTTCATCGTGATATTCATTTTTTTTCATAGTTTATTAACCTAACTCAACTTTTTAATGATGAAGGGCATATTGAAGAAACTCCACATTCATTGCATTTTGGTTTTCTTGCATCGCAAACTCGCCTACCAAAAAGGACTAACCTATGGGAAAAATCTGTCCATTCATTTTTTGGTATAAGTTTCATTAAATCTTGTTCAATTTTTTCTGGGTCGCTATTTTTAGTCATTCCAAAACGGTTTGATATTCTTTTAACATGGGTATCTACCACCATTCCAGGAACATTAAAAGCGTTACCTAAAACAACATTAGCAGTTTTTCTACCAACTCCAGCTAAAGTAACTAAATCTTCCATATTATCTGGAACATTGCCATTAAATTTATTTGTAATATCAATAGAAGCAGATAATATATTTTTTGCTTTACTTTTATATAAACCAATAGATTTTATGAGACTTTCTATATCTTTTAAATCTGCCTTAGACATACTTTCTGCATCTTTATACTTTTCAAATAGTTTAGGCGTAGTTTTATTAACTTGCTTATCAGTACATTGTGCAGAAAGTATTGTTGCAACAAGCAGTTGAAAAGGTGTTTTATAATCAAGCTCACATTCTGGAGTTGGAAATAAATTTCTTAAATATTCTAAAAATTCTTTTAAGTTTTTATTATTCTTAGTCATCTAAACCGTAATCTTTCCAACGACTTGTAACGAGATTTTTAATCTCATCACTCATTATAATATCATTAGGCCATTCTCTATGATGACCTTCTGACGGTAATTTTTTAGTAGCATCTATGCCTATTTTATGTCCCCAGTAAGCGTAAGGTGAAGAATGGTCTAATGTATCAACTGGACCTTTAACGACTGTAACGTCTCGTTGCCAATCAACGTTATTTCCAACTCTCCACATTACTTCACTCATACTTTTTACATCTACATCTTTGTCAACTACTACTATCATCTTTGTAAACATCATTTGTCCAGTTCCCCAAACGTAATTCATAACTTTGTGTGCTTGCATTGGATATTTTTTATCAATAGATATAAACATAATATTATGAAATACACCTTCAAGAGGTAGCGACATATCAACAATCTCTGGCATCTGTTTTTTAAGTATAGGTAAGAAAATTCTACCTGTTGCAACACCCATATAACAATCTTCCATAGGAGGTTTGCCAACAATAGTAGCAGGATATATAGCATCTTTTCTATGGGTGATACAAGTAACGTGAAAAACTGGATAATCATCTGCCAATGAATAGTAGCCAGTATGATCACCAAAAGGTCCTTCACGGCGAAGTTCATCAACTAAAACGTATCCTTCAAGGACAATTTCGCTATTTGCCGGCACTTCTAAATCTACAGTTTCGCATTGTATCATTTCTACTGGTTTTTTTCTAATAAATCCTGCAAGAAGCATTTCATCAATCCCATCTGGTACAGGAGCTGTAGCAGAAAAAGTAACTGCTGGATCAGGGCCTAAAGCAACGGCAACTTCAAGACGGTCAAGACCCATTTTTTTTGCTTTTCTAAAATGCTCTGCTCCAGTATGATGTGTATGCCAGTGCATACCAGTAGAATTTTTATCGTAAACTTGCATACGATACATTCCACAGTTTCTTGCTCCCGTTTCAGGGTCTTTAGTAAAAACACAAGGCATAGTAATAAATCTACCAGCGTCTTCTGGCCAACATTTTAATACTGGTAGCTTTTCTAAATCAACTTCATCATCTTTTAATATAACTTCTTTACAAACACCTTTTTTTACAGTTTTTGGGAATATTGAACTCATTTCCATTAAAACTGGTAAAGTTTTTATTTTATCCATAAAAGTTTGAGGAACATTTTTGTCTATTAAACTAATAATCCTTTCGCCTAAATCATCAAGATTATCTACTTCTAATGCCATACACATTCTTTTTTCTGAACCAAAAATATTAATTGTAAGAGGATAAGTTGAATCTTTTACTTTTTCAAAAATTAAAGCTGGGCCAAATTGTTTAGAAATTCTGTCGGTAACCTCAGTAATTTCAAGATTAGAATCAACTTCTATTTTAATTCTTTTTAGTTCACCTGCTTTTTCTAAAGCATTAAGGAACTGTCTTAAATCATCGTAAGCCATAATATACCTGCATATAAAAAATTTTCATCATTATAAATGGAGCTTAATTACTCGTCAATATATTATAACATAATTTAATTACATTAATTAATGAACTAAGTAAAAAATATAAAATCTTTTAACACAAATGCTTGCATTTTATGTATAACTTATGGTAATATTTTGCCTCTAATATGATGAAATTTTTAAATTATATATAAATATACATATTGACAATTATATATAAGTAAGTTAATTTGAATGCTAATTATCTAATGGAGAAATGTATGAAAATCATAGGGTTTAAAAAATATTTTACATTATTTTTTATTTTTGTAGCTATAGCAACTATTACTGGTTGTTCACAAGATAATGCAGCAAATCAGCAAGCTATGCAACAAATGCCTCCTTCTTTAGTTGAAGTAATTACTATTGAACAAAAAGATGTGCCTTATATAGATAAATATATAGCTCAAACTGAAGGTTCTAAAGCCGTTGACGTGCGAGCTCAAGTGTCTGGTATCCTTAAAGAAAGAAAATACGTTGAGGGTCAATTTATTGAAGCTGGTGCCCCAATGTTTATTATTGAACCAGAAACTTATAAAGCAGCATTAGGGCAAGCACAAGGAAGCCTTGCCCAAGCAGAAGCAAATGTTACTCAAAGTAAATTAAATTTTGATAGAGCACAAAATTTATATAAACAAAATGCTATGAGTAAAAAAGATTTTGATGCAGCCTCAGCTGCTTATGCTACTGCACGTGGTCAGCTTGAAACTGCAAGAAGTGCAGTTGCTAATGCAAAAATTCAACTTGGATATACTACTGTAGAAGCTCCAGTTTCTGGATATACGAGTAAATCAAATTATTCTGAAGGTAATTTAATTTCAAGTGCTGCTGCACTTCCTCTTACTGTTATTAATCAAGTTAATCCAATGTATGTAAATTTTTCTGTTCCTGCAAATACAATGAGCTTATTAAGAACTTTAGCAGCTCAAAAAAAATTAAGAACAGATGAGCTTACAGTTAAACTTCATTTTGAGGACGGTAGCGTTTATAGTGATATCGGTAAGGTAACTTTTTTTGATAAGCAAGTTAGTTCAGCAACTGGTGATATTAAAGTTCGTGCCGTATTTCCTAACAATAATTTAATTTTATTACCAGGACAATTTGTTAGTGCAGAACTTTTAGGATTTACTCTTACTAATGCAATAGTTATTCCTCAAAAAGCAATTATGAAAATGGCCGATAAAACTATGGTTGTTACTGTTGATGATAATAATATTGCCCATTATAGACCTATAAAAACTTCAATGAATTTAGGAAATGAATTTTTAGTTACAGAAGGACTAAATCCAGGTGAAAAAATCATTACTGAAGGTCAAATTAAAGTTCGTGAAGGCTCTCCAGTTCAAATTAAACCAAGTGTTGCACCTCAAGCAGCTCCACAAGGACAAGGACAGCAAGGGCAACAACAAGCAACTCAACCTGCAAAATAGAGGATAGATAATGGAACAACAAAGAGAAGGATTTTTCCTAAAACGACCTATATTCGCAACTGTTATATCTATTGTCATTACTCTTGTGGGTGTTTTAACCATGAGAATTTTACCTATTGAGCAGTATCCAGACCTTACTCCACCTCAAGTTATGGTTATTGCTACTTATAACGGTGCTAATGCTGATACAATTTCAAAAAACGTGGCATCTGTTCTTGAAAGCCAAATAAATGGCGTTGACGATATGATATATATGAACTCAACTAGCTCATCTGGTTCACTGAGTTTAAGTATAACTTTTGCTATTGGAACAGATCCAGATTTAGCTACGATTAACGTTAATAACCGTGTTCAGCAAGTGTTATCACGACTTCCATCAGAAGTTCGCCAAATTGGTGTTACAGTTATTAAACGTAATCCGTCAATTTTATTACTTACAGCTTTAACTTCTCCAGACGGCAGATACGATAGTATATTTTTATCAAACTACGCAAAACTTAATGTTGTTGACGATATAAAACAAGTAGAAGGAGTTGGTGATGCAACAAACTTTGCATCTCAAGATTATTCTATTCGTCTATGGCTAAACCCAGATAAAATGGCTTATTTCGGTATTACTCCTGCCGATTTAGCTGGTGCTATACAAACTCAAAATGTTCAATTTGCAGCTGGGTCTGTTGGTGAAGCTCCAATGACAGATAATTCTGATGTATATTGGTCTGTTATTGCTCCAAGTAGCCTTTCTGACCCTAAAGATTTTGAAAATATTATTTTACGAACTAATACTGACGGCAGTATCTTAAGAGTAAAAGACATTGCAAGAGTTGAATTAGGAGCAGAAAGTTATACTTTTATAGGTCGTCTTGACGGAAAAACTTCTACTCCAATAGGTGTATTCCTTGAACCAGGTGGCAATGCAATTGCAACAGCTGATAGAGTAAAAGCAAAATTAGAAGAACTTTCAAAAAGTTTTCCAGAAGGTGTAAGCTACGATATTCCATACGATACAACATTATTTATTAAAATTTCTCTTAAAGAGGTTGTAAAAACATTAATAGAAGCAATGGTATTAGTGTTTATTATTGTTTATGTATTCTTACAAAACTGGCGTGCAACATTAATCCCATCTCTTGCCGTTCCTGTTTCTATTATAGGAACATTTGCAGGAATGTATTTATTAGGTTTTTCTATAAACACTCTTACAATGTTTGCAATGGTTCTTTCTATTGGTCTCGTTGTTGACGATGCTATTATTGTGTTAGAAAACGTTGAGCGTATTCTTGCCTCAACTACTCTTTCTGTTAGAAAAGCGACTGCTCAAGCAATGCGAGAAGTTACTGGGCCAGTTATTGCCGTAGTGTTTGTATTATGTTCTGTGTTTATTCCAGTTGCATTTATGGGTGGATTAGCAGGTAGAATGTATCAACAATTTGCAATAACAATCGTTATTTCTGTTGTTATCTCTGGTATAGTAGCATTAACTTTTACTCCAGCTTTATGTATGCTTTTTCTTAAAAAAGGTCATATGAAGCCATCACGAGCATTTACTTGGTTTAATATAGGATTTAACAAACTTACTAATGGTTATATGTTTGTAGTAAAAAAATTACTTCGTTGGAATTTAGTTACTATATTACTATATATCGGAATAGTTGCTGGTGCAGGATTTTTATTAACAAAAATTCCTTCTGGTCTCGTTCCAGATGAGGATCAAGGAACTGTTATGGGTGTTTTAATATTACCAGATGGTGCATCTCTTAACAGAACTGATAAAGCAGCAGAAAAATTAAATAAAATGATTATGTCTCACCCAGCTGTAGATAAAGTTACTAGTTTTACTGGAATGGATATGTTTTCATTCTCTTTAAAATCTAACTATGCAGCATATTTTATCCGTCTTAAAGATTGGGAGTTACGTGATAAACCTGGTATGTCATCTTTTGATATAACTAAACAATTTTATGGTATGGGTATGCAACTTTCTGAAGGTATTGCCATTGCCTTTAACCCACCACCAATATCTGGTATGAGTACTACTGGTGGTTTTGAAATGTGGGTTCAAAATAGAGCTGGAGACCCAGTAGAAAAATTATACGGTTACGTTCAAGCTATTATTGCTGAGGCAAGTAAAAACCCTGCTTTAGGCAGACCACAAAGTTTCTTGTCTGTTACATCGCCTCAATTAGTTATCAATATTGACAGAGAAAAAACTATGTCAATGGGTGTTTTAGTAAGTGATGTATTTACTACTCTTCAAGCTAATTTTGGTAAAATGTATATAAACGATTTTAATATGTTCGGAAAATCTTATAGAGTTTATGCTCAAGCAGACGAAACTTTTAGGGAAACACCGAATGAGCTTTTAAAACTACACGTTAGAAGTCAAACGGGGCAAATGATACCAATTTCAGAATTTATTAAAATTGAAGAAAAAGGTGGCGCAAATACTATTGAGCGATTTAATGGTTTTCCAGCTAGCAAAATTATGGGTAGTCCTGCTCCTGGATATTCTTCTGGTGAAGCAATGGACGCTATGGAAGCAATTGCTAATAAAATTTTACCTCAAGATTATACTATTGCTTGGAGTGGATCTGCTTATCAAGAAAAAGAAGCCTCAAGTGGTGTTGCTAGCGTATTAATTCTTGCAATGGTAATGGTATTCTTAATTTTAGCTGCTCAATATGAAAGTTGGTCTCTACCACTTGCAGTTATTTTATCTGTGCCATTTGCTATATTAGGTGCTGGTCTTGCAACATTCTTCTTAGGATATAGTAACGATATTTACTTCCAAGTTGCTCTTGTTACATTAATAGGCTTATCAGCAAAAAATGCTATTTTGATTGTTGAATTTGCTGTTGAAAAGTTTAGATATGGACAAATGTCTATTATGCAAGCAGCAGAAGAGGGGGCAAGGTTGCGATTTAGACCTATCATTATGACTTCATTGGCATTTATTTTTGGTAGTGTCCCTCTTGCTTTAAGTAGTGGAGCTGGTGCTGCAAGCCGTAACGTATTAGGAACGGCAGTTGTTAGTGGTATGATTTTTGCCACTGTGTTTGCACCACTTTTTATCCCATACTTTTTTAAAGTAGTTGTTTCAATATCAACTAAACTCTTCCCTCCAAAAAAAGACGAGGAAGAAGAATTCATTGAAGATATTATTTAATAAAATTTAGGCACGATTTATTTCGTGCCTTTTTTATTTAATTATTGTTATCTTTAAGTAGTTATGATAGATAATCTCTTATATTTTTATGATAAATTTGTTGGGGTTTATTTATGAAATTTTTAAATGTTATCATTTTTTTGTTACTTACTTCTATTAATGGTTATAGTGATTCACCAAGCCAAATGTATGAAAATGCAAAAAAATTAGTAGATGTTGGTGAATTTGAAAAAGCGTTAATTTTCTATGAAAAATCTTGTGAAGGTGGTATTGCAGAAGGTTGTAGATATGCCGGTGCGTTATACGATATGGGTATGGGCGTAAAAGCAAATGTTGATATTGCATTAAAATATTATGAATTAGGTTGCAACCTTAATGATGGAGATAGTTGTATGAATGCTGCAAGTATATATACAATTGGGACTCATTCAGAGGATTTACAAGCAGAATATAAAAAAGCCTTAGAATTAAATGAAAAAGCGTGTAACCTTAATGTTGGTATGGCATGTCGTAGCCTTGCGTTAGCTTACGAAACTGGATTAGATGTAGAAAAAAATCTTGAAAAAGCATTATCTATATACGAAAAAGGTTGTAAACTAAACGCAAAACTTGCCTGCGATGACTATAATAAACTTAAAAATAAAATGAAAAAATAATTTGAATTTTACAACATTTTATTTGGGACGAATTTTTTATTAACTGGCAAATTTAATCTTTCAGCATCATAGTAACCATATGGCACTTCTTGTTCACTTTTGATTGTGCCATCTTGGTTATATATATACAATTTGTAAGAAGTAACACTTTTATCATTTACCATAGAAAACATCATAACTATTAATATAACACCAAAAGCAGCATACCAATACTTTATATATTCACCACCAAAATATTTAGTAAAATTTTTCATTTTTAACCTCTAATTATTCATTTTATACAAAATGTTTAGTAATTTTTTCAAGAAAATATTTAAAATCAGATAATTTAATCATATTAGCACCGTCTGATAAGGCTTTTTGTGGATTAGGGTGAGTTTCAGCAAAAAAGCCTCTAACACCGACAGCAGCTGCAGCTGCAGCTAAAAATGGGCTATATTCTGGATTGCCACCACTTGACGTGCCTAAACCACCAGGGCGTTGGGTTGAATGAGTAGCGTCCATAACGACAGGTATATTATATTTTTGCATATCTATTAAATTTCTATAATCAACAACTAAATTATTGTAACCAAACATAGTGCCACGTTCTGTAAGCATTATTTTATCATTATTAGTAGATTTAACTTTTTCAATTGGGTGAGCCATATCAGAAGCACTTAGAAATTGTGCTTTTTTAATGTTTATAATACGATTAGTTTTACCTGCAGCAACTAACAAATCTGTTTGACGGCATAAAAATGCAGGTATTTGAATAATATCACAAACTTTGCCTACAATTTCAGCTTGATAGCTTTCGTGAATATCTGTAACAACTGGCACATCATAAGATTTTTTTATTTCTTCTAATACTTGTAAGCCTTTTTCAATGCCATCTCCTCTATAAGAAGATACAGATGTCCTATTTGCTTTATCAAAAGATGCTTTAAAGATATAAGTAAAGCCAAGTTCGTTAGCACTTTTTTTGCAACTTTCAACAATTTCACAACAAATATCTTTAGTTTCTATAACACATGGACCAGCCATGATAAAAGGTTTTGTTTTTAAGTTATTATACAAATCTTTCATAATTAGCCTAATTATTTTCTATTATATTTTCGTATATTTTTCCATCAATAACAGCTTTTATTTTAAAACTTTTAATGCTATTTTTTCTAATTGAGCCACCATATAAATGGATTTTAAATTTTGATTGTGTAGATGATAGCTTTATGTTTATTGAACCATCATTATTGTTTAAAACTTCATTATTCTCTATAATTGCTGCAACTGGATATATATCATAAGGATTAGTATTCCAACGTCTAACAATATCACCATCAGCAATAATTTCTATAAACTCAATATTTCTATTTTCATAATTAAATACTGCTTCTAAAACAATATCTTTATTGCCGTCTTGTTTAATTATGCCAGTATTACCGACAATATCATCACCATTAAAAGTATCAACTTTAATAGATACAGTTTCAATTGGTTTATAATTTTTAATATCTCTATAATAAGTTAAATTAATTTCTGGGTTATTATCAAATATAATTTCTGCATTATTACTACTTTCAATTCCTATAATGTATCCATTTTTATTTGGTAACCTTAATTGAGAACTAATATCTAATTGTATTATGCCAGTCTTACCTTTAGGTAATGTGGCAAGAGGCGTAATCTTGCGTAATTTTAACTGGCTTTTATCTGATGAAGAAACATTATATAAAACTATAGATGATGACGATAAAGAATTATTTTCTTTAATATTTAATAGTAAATTTGCCTCTTTAAAAAATAGATTATCTATAGGTTTAGCTTCTAATTTTAAGTATAGAGGGCTACTATTATTTATAGTAAGAGGAGATTTTAATTTATTATTTCCATATTGATATAGACTTAATCCAACATCTCTTAAGTATGGTTTTTCACTAACTAAAGCAAATTTTGTTTTATCAATTTTCCAACTACCACTACCACCAGTTCCTTGCCATTTGCCAGTAATTATATTATCTTTAAGAGTGCCTTCATAATTTCTTAAACATTTAAAAGTAGCATCTTTTTGAGAACAGTTTAAAGAAAAAGAAAACTTTTCTCTGTCAACTTTACCCCAAACAGAATATTCTTGATTGTTTTTTATATCATACGCTTTTCCAGCCATACTTCTTTCTGTAACAAGGATATTTAATATCATATTTTTTGATGATTCAAGCTCATATAAACCAGTAGTTATAATGGTAGATGGTGGGATAACTTCATTTACAAAAATTATTTTCTTTAAAGATATGGATTTGCCTTGACCAGCTACTACTTCAAGGCGATATTTACCGTTTTTATCTGTTTTCGTTTTATGGCCTGTTTCTCTTGCAGTAATTTCTGCATTTTCTACTGGTTTATTATTATTATCGTAAACTATTCCATCAATTACTACTTTTGCGATGTTATCACCAGCAAAAGAAACGTAATCTGATGAATCTTTAATATCGTTATGTTTAATGTCTAAATTTATTTTATTTATATAGTAATTAACGCCTTTACGAGCTAAATAAAGCCTAAGCCTTCTTTCAATTTCTCCAGCCATATCCATTTGAGCAAAACCATCATCTGAATAAACTTGAACAACGAAATTGCGTAAATAATAAGTCAAGTAAAAGTCTGCAAAAGTAGTATTATTGTTTATTGGTATAGCAGTTAAATTGCCAGCTTCACCAAAAGCTGCTGTAGCACTTTTTTTGTCTTTTTTAATTTTTTCTTCTGATTTTAAAAGGCTATTATATTCATCAATGGCAGATATAAAATTATCACAGTTAAATATTCTTGCACTGACTATATAAGTATTTTTTCTCGTAATGCCCATATATACAGAACCTTTATCAGAATAATAAGTATAAGTGTTTGTATATACAGTGCATCTACCTCGTTTTTCTTCTTTTACTCCACTAATAATCCATTTTGATGAGCCACCTTCCATTTCTGATGATTTTGGAAAAATGTCATACATAGTGATTTCTTTTTTGTTATCAGCTAAAACGTATGAAGATGATACTGTAAAATATATTATAAGTAAGATAATTGCCTTTTTCATAATCTCGTTTATACCATATATATATTTTTTTTTAAATAAA
>JAZSQT010000111.1:0-4338 GCA_045538075.1 Mucispirillaceae bacterium | reverse complement strand
AGAAGATATAACAAAGATTTTTAAAGATAAAAGAATACCTGAAAAATATTCTAAAAAAGGTAATGCAAGTCCAGTTCAATATCGTGATTAGATAACAGTTTTTAGTATAATAAACTATTCAATATAAAGGCCCTAAATATAAAAATTTAGGGCTTTTTGTTTAGGGCTAAATTAAATTTATTTTGAAGATTCTATATATTCTACAATTTTTGATGCTATGATTTTGACATTCTGTTCAAACACTTCTACATTTTTTTCTAACAATGTCATACGAAAACCTTGAGTTGATGTAAAAAAAGATGTTAACGGAACTACGCATATCCCAGTTGCCCCAAGAAGATTATAAACGAACCTTTTATCGTGTTCTGAATTACCATTAATTTTACTGTCAATAAATCCTCTAATTTCATCAGTAGGCATTTGCAACCTTTGGCGAGAGTTTAAAACGGCCTCATTAAAAACTACAGAAAAATAGAAAGCACTATTTGAGCGATTTACTACGATATATGGAACATCTTTAAAAATATTATATGCAATATCTGCCAATTTTTCGTAATGGCGAACCCTTTCTGAAAGATATTTATTATATTCTGGGTGAGACATAAGTTTTGGAATTGCAAGTTGAGGCAATGTTGTAGAGCAAACTTCTGCCATTTTTTGCTGAAATATTGCTTGTATATATCTATCAAAAGCTGGGTCTTTGCCTGCGTTATATACTTCAATCCAAGCACAGCGTCCACCAGGCCAAGGAACTTCTTTAGATATACTGTTCATGCTAATACCTGGAACATCGCCAATTATTTCTGATAAATAAGGTGTAGTTTTATTGTTGTAAATCATATTATGATAAATTTCATCAAATACAACAAACAAATCGTATTCTTTTGCAATTCTAATAACTTCTTGCAATTGTTCTTTAGTATATACGTATCCAGTAGGGTTATCTGGATTTATTATTAATATCCCTACGATACTTTTATGGCTTTTAACTTTTCTTTCAAGTTCTGCAATGTCTGGTTGCCAGTTGTTATACGGGTTCATTCTATAAGTATTTGGAGGAAAAGAAGCATGCATTACTTCTGCCATTAAGTGAGTAGAATAAGTTGGTTCTGGTAGTATTATTCTTGAATCAACTCTAATTGCTGCATAACTTCTTGCAATAGCATCGCCACAACCATTAAAAAATATAACATCTTCTTTCGTGATTTGAGCTCCACCTCTTGCATTAGTTCTATCTACTATAAATTGTCTCGTAATATCCATACCTTTAGTAGGAGAATATGCAAAAGATTTATCTTCATCAACGACACTTTTAACTACATCTTTTATCCAATCTGGTATTTTTTCGCCTTTTTCTACTGGGTCGCCAATATTTTCCCAATATATTTTAATTCCTTTTTGTTGAAGAAAATTTGCAACACTTACTATATTTCTAATTTCATAAGTTAAGCCACTACCAGTAATTGCAAAATCAGTTCTCATTATCAAACCTCTGTTTAATCATCATCTCTATCTTTACTTTTTCGTTGTCTAATAGATAGTCTTATGGGGACTCCACTAAAACCAAATTTTTCTCTAATAATATTTATAATAAATCGTTCGTAAGAAAAATGAACGCCTTTAGGATTATTTACAAACACTACAAAATATGGTGGTCTTGCTGAAACTTGTGTCATATAATAAAATTTTAATCTTTTAGTGCCAACAACTGGTGGTTGGTGTCTTTCTAATGCTTCTTCTAATGCAGTATTTACTTTGCTTGTGGCAATACGTTTAGTGTATGAAGAATATAATTTATTTATTTCACTAAAAATTTTGAAACAATTTTTGCCATTAATAGCAGAGATAAAGATAGTAGGGGGGTTGCTTAAAAATTGTAATTTTTCTTTTATACTGCTTTTAAAATTTTTGACTGCTTTATCGCTTTTATCTGCTATATCCCATTTATTTACGGCTAATACTACTGGCCTGCCTTGATGCCAAGCATCAGATATAACTTTTACATCTCTTTCATTTAAGCCTTCAGCACCGTCAATTACTGCAACTGCAATATCAGCTCTGTCTATTGCGTCCATTGACCTGAAATATCCTATTTTTTCTATAGGGTCTTTAAACATAACAGATTTTTTTCTAATACCTGCAGTATCAGTTAAAATATAATTTACACCATTATAGTTAAAATTAGTGTCTATTGAGTCTCTCGTTGTTCCGGCAATTGGTGTAACAATAACTCTATCTTCACCAAGCCAAGCATTGACTAAACTTGATTTTCCAACATTTGGGCGACCTATAACGGCTATTTTTATTGCTTCATCATCAGTATCTTCTTTTTCTTCTTCTGGTATAAAATCAATTATATAATCTAATACATCATCTACACTTCTGCCGTGTAACGCACTAATGCCGAAAAGTTTTATATCAGAACCAAGTTTATAAAATTCGCCTAATAAGTCTTCTCTATAAGAAGAATCAACTTTATTAACTGCCACTATAAAAGGCTTTCCACTTTTTCTAAGTAAATTAATAACAATTTCATCTAAAGAATGAATGCCTTCAATGCCGTCTGTTACTAAGATGAAAAAATCGGCTAAATCTAATGTTTTGAAAAACTGGTCTTGCATTTCTTTCTTTATAACATCATCTTTTAAGTCAAAACCAGCTGTGTCTATTAACGTGAAATCTTTATTAATCCAAGAACATTTTACTTCTATTCTATCTCTTGTAACTCCAGCCATATCATTAGTGATAGCTATACGTTTACCTGCTATACGGTTAAAAAGAGTTGATTTTCCAACATTTGGTCTGCCAATTATACCAAGATAAAACATTATATAATTATTCCTTATATCCTTGATAATGCTTGATTAATTCTTTCAGTAAGTTCTTCTACTGGTAAAAGAGTTGCAAGGCTATCCATTTCTGGACCTTTAGTAGCACCAGTCAAGCCTATACGAACTGCCATATATAAAGGCTTTCCTTTTGCTCCAACTTCCTTTTGAATTTCTTTCATAATAGTTTTGTATTCATCTAATGTTAATTTATCGTGTTTAGAAATTTTTTCTTTAAATGCTTCTAAAACTGGCTTAGTAGTTTCTAAATTTGCAATTTCTTTTGCTTCATCAGTAAAATTTTCAGCTCTTTTAAAATAAACTTCTATAAATTCATTAACATCACTTAATTTGATAAAATTATCTCTAACAGAAAGTATCATTGATGATACAGTTTCTTTATTATTATTGAAAAACTCATCAGAGGCTAACCCAGATTGCAACAAGTATGGCAAGCATAAGTTGTATAACTCTTCTCCAGTTTTCTTTCTAATATATTGACCATTCATCCAGTCTAACTTATCAAAATCAAAAACTGCAGCACTTTTTGACACTCTATTTAAAGAAAACTTTTCAATTAGTTCATCTTTAGAAAAAATTTCTTCTTCGCTACCAGAGGACCAAGAAAGCAGAGCCATATAATTAATCATAGCTTCTGGCAAATATCCACCATTGCGAAACTGCTCTAAACTCGTGTTACCATGCCTTTTAGATAATTTTGTATGGTCTTTACCAAGTATCATAGGAATATGGGCAAAAATTGGAGCATCATATCCAAGGGCTTCATATATTAATGCTTGTTTTGGAGTGTTAGAAAGATGGTCATCACCTCTTATAACGTGGCTAATTTTCATCATAGCATCATCAATTACTACAACGTAATTGTATATTGGTGTGCCATCAGGACGAACTATTATAAAATCTCCAAAAGAATTTGTAGGAAAATTTATATCACCATGAATTATATCTTTTACTAAAATACTTTCTTTAAAAGCTCTAAAACGAATAGCTGGTTTTTCTCCAGATTTTTCTTTCGCCTCAATTTCTTCTTTAGTAAGACTGCAACATTTTTTAGAATATATATAAGCTCTGCC
Source organism: Mucispirillaceae bacterium (assembly GCA_045538075.1). Lineage (GTDB taxonomy): Bacteria > Chrysiogenota > Deferribacteres > Deferribacterales > Mucispirillaceae > JAZSQT01. The sequence continues at coordinate 416 of JAZSQT010000111.1, read as the reverse complement.
TTCTTTTTGAGCTTTTTCCCTTTCTGCATCTAACTCTTCTTTAGAACAGAAACATTTATAAGCATATCCAGTTTCAAGTAGTTTGTTAGTGCAATTTTTATAAATATCAAGACGGTCTGTTTGTCTATAAGGACCATAGTCTCCACCAACTTTAGGACTTTCGTCAAAATCGAGACCAAGCCATTTTAAATCTTCATAAATAATGTTTTCGCTTTCTATACTTGACCTTTCAAGGTCTGTATCTTCTATTCTTAAAACAATTTTTCCATTATTATTTCTTGCAAAAAGATAATTAAACAAGGCAGTTCTAACGTTGCCTACGTGTATATGTCCAGTTGGACTTGGTGCAAAACGAACTCTTACAGACATTTTTTTAACTACTCCAAAATTACAGTATAATTCTCTATTATTATATT
>JAZSQT010000081.1:0-13207 GCA_045538075.1 Mucispirillaceae bacterium | reverse complement strand
TCTTGAAAATAATAGAAAAATATATAAAAATCTATTAATAAGAAAGATTTTCATTAATTTTATTTAAGAAGTATTTACGTTAAACATATAATTATGACTACAGAAAACAATTTAAATATAAGTAAAAGCAATAAATTTCGTTGGGTATATAGTAAGGCAGATACCAATCTCGTTGATAATATTATGGCGTGGGCTGGCATTAGCCGTCCTATTGCAGAAATTATTTCAAAAAAAGGAATTTCCAGCAAGGAAGAATTAAGCAATTATTTAAATCTACCATTAACAGCGATTTTAAATCCCTTTGAGCTTATTAATATGGATAAAGCAGCAGATAGACTTGCTACTGCCGTTATTAATAGAGAAAAAATTTGTATATACGGAGATTACGATGTAGATGGAATATCATCAACATCATTACTATATATATTTTTAAAGAGTTTATCACAAAATATAATATATTATATACCTAATAGGCTTGAAGAAGGTTACGGATTAAATTCTGAAGCAATTAAAGAAATTGCATCAAATAAAGTGAATCTTATTGTTACAGTAGATTGTGGAATAGGAGCAGATAAAGAAGTTGAATTAGCCTCATCTTTAGGTATTGATGTTATAGTTACAGACCACCATAGACCAGCAGATAATATTCCAAAAAAAGCGTATGCAATAATCAATCCAATGTTAGAAGAAGATACTTATTCTTTTAAAGGGCTTGCAGGAGTTGGAGTTGCTTTCAAGTTAGTTATGGCGTTGCGTTTTAAGTTGAGAGAAAGAAACTACTTTAAAGATGAAGTGCCAAATATTAAATCTCTTCTTGATATTGTTACTCTTGGCACTGTGGCAGACGTTATGCCATTAACTCACGAAAATAGAATATTTGTAAAACATGGGTTAGAAATATTATCAAGTAGTAATAATAGATTAGGCATTAGAGAATTAAAAAATGTCATAGGCATTATTCAAAACGAACAAATTAAAACTAGCCATGTAGGGTTTATGATAGCTCCAAGAATAAATGCAGTTGGTAGAATGGGTAGTTCTGATAGAAGTTTAAAATTGCTTGTTACAGATGATATAAAGGAAGCAAAAACTTTAGCTACAGAGCTTGATAATGAAAACAAATATAGACAATCAATAGAGCGAGAAATATTAAAAGAAACTTTTGATAAAATTGATGAAAATTCTTTAGCAGAAAAAAGGCGAGGTTTAGTTTTATATTCTAAAGAATGGCACCCTGGAGTAGTTGGCATAGTTGCTTCAAGGGTAGTTGATAAATATTTTCGTCCAACGTTAGTATTAACTTCTGATGGAGCTTGTTATAAAGGGTCTGCAAGGAGTATTCCAAGATTTCATTTATATAACGGCTTACAAGATATTTCTGATTGTCTATTATCTTTTGGTGGTCATAAATATGCAGCTGGTGTCAAAGTTGATTACGATAAAATCAATGAACTTGAAGAAAGATTTGATGATATTGTGAAGAAAACTTTAAGTGATGAAGATTTTATTCCAGAAATAAATATAGATGCTTATTTAGAAGCTAAAGATATAAATATTTCACTTATAGAAGATTTATCTATGCTTGAGCCTTATGGAGCTGGCAATAAAGAGCCAGTTTTTGCCATGAGTAAAGTTAGAAAAAATAATCAAGAAGAATTTGTTGGCAAAGATAGCTCCCATTTAAAATGTATTTTTGAAAAAGATGGCATTTATTTTGAGTCAATAGGTTACAATATGAAAGATTGTAAAGGGATTGTTTCTGATAGCGATTACTTTGATATTGTTTTTACAGTTAGTTTAAATAGATATAAAGGCAATGATTATATCCAGTTAATTATAAAAGATATAAAAAAACACGGCAGTATATTATGAGTATAGCAAAAGTTATTCGTTTAATGGATATACAAGATTTAATATTAAAGAATAATCCAAATGCAAATATAGACAAGTTGCATAAAGGATACGTTTATGCTGCTCAACAACATCGTGGTCAAATTAGGCAAAGTGGCGAAGCATACCTTTCTCACCCTTTAAATGTTGCTTATATTTTAGCAGAAATGAATATGGATATGGATTCTATTGTTGCAGGTTTACTTCATGATACTATTGAAGATACTGATGCTACTTACGAATTTATATCTGAACTATTTGGCGAAGATGTAGCCTTTTTAGTAGATTCTGTGTCAAAAATTAGCAAAATTCCTTTCCAGTCTAAGGAAGAAAAACAAGCTGAATCATTTAGAAAAATGCTTATTTCTATGAGTGATGATGTTAGAGTTATTATTATTAAATTAGCTGATAGGTTGCATAATATACGCACTATTGATAGTTTGAGAGAAGATAAGAGAAAAAGAATAGCAAAAGAGACAATGGATATATATGCTCCTCTTGCTAACAGATTAGGTATTTCGTGGATAAAGTGGGAGCTTGAAGATAGGTCTTTTAGAATTTTAAATCCAGAAGAATATTACGACATTCATCAAAAAGTAAAGTTTAAGAGAACAGAAAGAGAGCAATATTTAAGTGAAGTAATGGATATTGCAAGAACAACTATAGAAAAATCTAATATAAAATGTGAAATTTCTGGCAGACCTAAACATTTTTATAGTATTTACTCAAAAATGATTAAGAAACAAACATCTTTTGAAGATATTTACGATTTATTAGCTTTAAGGATTATTGTTGAAGATAAAGCCGATTGTTATTCAGTTTTAGGTGTTATCCATTCTTTATGGACGCCTATTCCCCATAAAATTAAAGATTATATTGCTAACCCTAAAGCAAATATGTATCAATCAATCCACACTACAGTAATGGGCCCTGGTGCAATTATGGTTGAATTTCAGATTAGAACTAAAGAAATGCATAAAATTGCAGAAGAAGGAATTGCAGCCCATTGGAGATATAAAGAGGGAAAAGTTTTCAATCCAAAAGAAGATAAACGCTTTATTTGGTTACGAAAAATATTAGAAGACGATATTCGCAACCAAAATCCTACAGATTTCGTAAAAACTATTAAAGAGGACGTGCTACAAAAGCAGATTTACGTTTTTACTCCACGTGGTCATGTCGTTGAATTGCCAGAAGATTCAACACCTATTGATTTTGCTTATGCAATTCATTCTGAAGTTGGCAATAAATGTGTTGGAGCTAAAGTAAATGGCAGAATTGTTACATTAAAATCATCTTTAAAAGGTGGAGATAAAGTAGAAATTCTTACATCTCAAACGCAAGAACCAAGAAAAGACTGGCTTAATTTTGCAAAAACGAGCCGTGCTAAGTCAAGGATTAATGCTTATTTTAGGAAAAAAGATACAGAAAGAGCAATTTTAACAGGAAAAGAATTAATTGATAAAGAATTTAAAAGTGCAAATCTTAACTTTGAGCAAATTATTAGTGATGAGGCAAATAAAAAGAAGTTATTAGAAAAATTTTCCATGAAAACTATTGAAGAATTTTTGACTAATGTCGGTTTTGGTCAAATTTCTACGAGAAAAGCAGTTCATCTTTTTGATAATTCAAAAGAAGAACAGCATTACAATATCCAAAAACAAGTTAAACAAGGCAAAAGCCAACCTTTTACTATTAGTGGCATAAACGATATGATGGTAAAAATTGCAAAATGTTGCAACCCTCTTCCTGGTGATGAAGTAAAAGGTTATATTAGTATTGGTAGAGGTATAGTAGTTCATAGAGTAGATTGCCATAATTTAAAAAGATTATCACAAAACGAAAATAGAATTTTTGATGTAGCTTGGGACGATACAAAAACTTATACTGCTCCTGTTAAGTATAAAACTTACGTTGAAGATAAACCCGGCATGTTTATTGCTATATCAACTATAATCAAAGATATGGGATTAAATATATACGAAATGAATGTTAGGAATAATGGTTCTGGTATAGCAAAAATGGACTTTGTAGTATATGTTCCCAATAAAGCAGAAGCAGATAAATTGACTGCTAAAATACGTTCAGAAAAAGGCGTTATATCTGTTCGCCAAGATTAAAAAGTTTTTAAATATTTGGAGATAAATATGTTTAATGGAAAATCTATTCTAGTTACTGGTGGAACTGGAACTTTTGGTAAAAAATTTATTAGATACGTAGTAGATAATTATAAACCTTCAAGAATTATAGTCCTTTCACGAGATGAATTTAAACAATACCAAATGGCAAGAGATTTTTCTGACGTTAAAAATTTGCGAATGTTTATTGGCGATGTTCGTGATAAAGATAGATTAATGCGTGCATTTTACGGCGTTGATTACGTCGTTCATGCTGCTGCTTCAAAACAAGTTGTTGCAGCAGAATATAATCCCTTTGAAGCAATAAAGACTAATATAATGGGAGCCCAAAACGTAATAGAATGTGCTATAGATAACGGAGTTAAAAAGGTCGTAGCGTTATCAACAGATAAAGCAGCTAACCCAATAAATTTATACGGAGCAACTAAACTTGCTTCAGACAAGTTATTTGTTGCAGGCAATTCTTACGTTGGAGGTAGGGCTACAAGGTTTAGTGTAGTTCGTTACGGTAATGTGCTTGGTAGTCGTGGGTCGGTATTGCCGTTATTTTTAGAAGAAGCAGAAAAAGGCGAATTAACTATCACTCACCCAGATATGACAAGGTTTTGGATTACTATTGAAGAAGCAGTTAATCTTGTAATGAAAGCCTTTGACAAAATGGTAGGTGGCGAGATATTTGTTCCAAAAATTCCATCTATGAGTATGATTGATTTTGCGAAAACGATAGGTCCAAATTGCAAAATAAAAATAGTAGGCATTAGACCTGGTGAAAAAATGCACGAAATTATGATACCGTCAGACGATGCAAGGCATACATTAGAGTATAGCGACCATTATAGAATTATTCCAGAGTTTTTACCATGGCAAGAAGGTAGTGATGAAAAAGGAAAACCATTACCAAATAATTTTTGCTATTCAAGTGATACTAATCCTATAAAACTTTCTCCAGAATATTTGCTAAAAATGGCAGATGAAGTTAAAGATTATATAAAGAGAAGTAAATGATTAGTAAGTCAATTTCTTATGGTAAACAATTTATTGATGATGATGATATAGATGCCGTTGTTAACGTATTAAAATCAGATTTTTTAACACAAGGAAGTAATGTATCTGATTTTGAAAGTAAATTATCCGATTACGTTGGTAGCAATTATTGTGTTGCTATTTCATCTGGCACTACTGCATTGCATATTGCTTATACATTACTAAATTTATCAAAAGGTGATGAAGTTATTACATCTCCTTTAACTTTTGCTGCTACAAGTAATGCGATTTTATATACTGGAGCAAAACCAGTATTTGTTGATATTGATATAGAGACTGGTTTAATAGATATATCTAAAATTGAAAGTAAAATCACAGATAAAACTAAAGCAATATCAGTTATTCATTATTCAGGTCTGCCTTGTAATATGCAAGAAGTAAGAAAAATTGCAGATAAGTATAATTTAAAGGTAATAGAAGATGCTTGCCACGCTTTAGGAGCAAAAATAGGCGATGATTTTATTGGAAGTTGCAAATATTCTGATGTAACAGTCTTTAGTTTTCACCCAGTAAAACATATTACAACGGGAGAAGGTGGAGCAATTACGTTAAATAATAAAGAATTATACGAAAGAGCATTGGCTTTAAGAAGTCATGGTATTATAAGAGATAATTTTAAAACCATGCCAGATAGTCCACTTTTTCATGAAATGGTTGAGTTAGGGTTTAATTATAGGTTGACAGATTTTCAAGCTGCTTTAGGTGTTAGTCAGTTACAAAAATTAGATAAATTTGTTGAAAAACGACATTTAATATCAGAAAAATATAGAAAAGAATTTAAAAATATTGACATTTTTAATTGTATTAAAGAAATAGATGGATATATTAACAGTTATCATCTTTTTCCGATAATATTTAAAAATAACGAAATACGAAATAAGGCGTATAATTTACTGAAAGAAAAAAATATTTTTTGTCAAATCCATTATATGCCAGTAAATAGACATTATTATTATAAATCAATAGGTTATGATTATAAAGAAACGCCAAAGGCGTATGATTTTTATCAAAGGGAGTTAAGTATTCCCGTATATCCAAAAATGAGTGGAGAAGAAATAGATTATGTAGTAGAAGCAGTAAAAAATATATCTGAAGGTCTAATATGAACACAGGAATAATTATTCAAGCAAGACAATCATCGTCAAGATTACCAAACAAAATTATGTTACCATTAGGTAGTGGCCATTCTGTTTTAGGTCATGTAATTGAACGGGCAAAAAGGGCTTGTCCATTAGTTATTGTTGCAACGACTACAGAAAAAGAAGATGATATTACAGAAAAAGAAGCTATTAAATATGGAACATCTGTTTATAGAGGCAGTTTAGATGATGTTTTATCACGCTACGTTGGAGCTATGAAAGAATTTCATCTTGAAAAAGCTGTTAGAATAACGTCAGATTGCCCTTGTATAGATCCAAGTATTATTAAAAATATCCTAAATTTATTAGAAACAAATGATGTTGATTACGTTTCTAATACAGATGAAAGAACTTTTCCTCATGGTATGGATACAGAAGCCTTTACGGCAGATGCCTTATTTAGAAGTAGTGCAGAAGAAAATAGACCAGAATATAGAGAACACGTTACGTTGCATATTAGACAATCAAATATTTATAGAAAATTAAATTATACAACAAATACTAATGTTAATCCAAATATAAGAGTTACATTAGATACCGATGAAGATTATACTGCCCTTCTTGCCGTTTACGATTTATTAGGCGATAATTTTTCGTGGAGAGATGTAGTTCATCTATATGAAAAACATACTTGGTTAAGTCGTATCAATAGTAATGTTTATCAAAAATCAGTATTCTTAAATGAAGATGAAGAAAGATTAGAAGCTATAAAATTATTAAAACTTCATAAAATGGATAATATAGTAGAAAAAATAAAGTAGTGGATAATAAATGAATATCTTACTTTTAGGGCAAAAATCGTATTTATTAAAAGATATTCTTTTAAAAAATTTCCACACAATAACTATAAAAGAAGATAAAATTATTGATGTAGAGGGATACGATTTTATAATAAGTTTTGGTTATAGGTATATTATAAAAGAAGATATAATTAATAAATTTAAAAATAAAATAATAAATTTGCATATATCATATCTCCCATATAACAAAGGTGCAGATCCAAATTTATGGAGTTTTTTAGAAGATAGTCCAAAGGGTGTTTCCATTCATCAAATAACAAAAGATTTAGATTGTGGAGATATTTTATTACGAAAAGAAGTATTTTTTGATGATTTTGATACACTAAAAACGAGTTACGATAAATTAATAAATGAAATTGTTTCTCTATTTAATGATAATTCCGAAAATATTTTAAATGGAAAAATTATACCATTTAAGCAAAAAGAGAGAGGGTCATACCATACAACAAAAGATAAATTAAAATATAAATATTTATATAAAGATTTAGGTTACGATACATTAGTAAAAGATATAAAAGGCAAAGCATTATGAAGTATATTTTAAAAAATTTTATTGATTGTAGCGAAAAAGAATTAGATGAAATTTTATCTTGGCGAAACGATTATCAAGTTAGAAAAAACTCTTTTAATCAAGGTATAATAGAAAGACAAGACCACTTTAATTACGTAGAAACATTAAAAAATAGAGTAGATAGAGCATATTTTTTAGTTCAAGATGAAAACAATATTCCTTATGGTGTTATTAGTTTTTTAAATATTTCTAAAGACTTTGCAGAAGTTGGATATTATAAAGCAAAAAATAGAGAAAACGAAAAAGGTATTGGAAAAATTTTGCTAGATATTGCAAGTAGTGTAGCAAAAAATGGTAGCGAAATAGGCGTTAGGGGGGGGGTGAGACTTATTGTTACTGAAGTTTTTTCTTTTAATAACTCAAGTATTAAATCAATAATAAATGCTGGCTATAAAGAGAATAAGGATAAAAATTATAAAATAGAAATTGATAATCAAGAAATAACAGTTTATTATTATGAATTAATATTAGATGGATAGATATGATAAATATTAATGGTTTTGAATTAGGTAAAGGCAAAACAATGATAATTGCAGAACTTTCTGCAAATCATGGTGGCAGTATAGATTTAGCAATAAAAACAATAAAAGCTGCAAAGGAAGCTGGTGCTGATGCAGTTAAACTACAAACTTATCGTGCTGATACTATTACAATAAAAAGCAACCGAAGAGAATTTGTTATAAATAACGGTTCTATATGGGACGGTTTAACTTTTTACGAATTATACGAAAAATCTTATACTCCTTGGCAATGGCACGAAATATTAAAAAAAGAAGCAGAAAAATTAGGGTTAATACTATTTTCTTCTCCTTTTGATAATTCTGCCGTTGATTTTTTAGAAAGTATAAATATGCCAGCTTATAAAATTGCCTCCTTTGAAATTACTGACGTAAATTTAATAGAATACGTTGCAAAAAAACAAAAGCCAGTTATTATCTCTACAGGTATTGCAGAAAAAGAAGATATAGAAAAAGCAATAAATGCTTGTTATAAGGCTGGCAATAAAGATGTCGTTTTATTAAAATGCACAAGTTCTTATCCAGCTCCCATAGATGAGGCAAACTTAAAAGCAATCACTTATTTAAAAGATGTTTTTAATGTTCCAGTTGGTTTAAGCGATCATACAATGGATAATAATGTCGCCGTTGCTGCTGTTGCATTAGGTGCAGTAATAATAGAAAAACACTTTATATTAGATAAATCTATTGATTCAGCAGATAGTTCTTTTTCTATGACACCAGTTGAGTTTAAAAGTATGGTTCAATCTATTCGCACAGTAGAAAGTGCGTTAGGAGAGGCAAATTTAACTCTTACTAAATCTCAAATTAAAGGCAAGGCATACGCAAGAAGTTTATATGCAGTTTCTGATATAAAAAAAGGTAGTATAATTAATGAAAATAATATAAAGTCTATTAGACCTTCTAATGGGCTTCATCCAGAATTTTTTAAAAATATTATAGGCAAAATTGCCAAGAGAGATATATCAAAAGGCGAACCTCTTTCTTTTGATATGTTTGTAAACTAAAAAAATAGGAAATTAGATATGCCATTTAAACAAAATTTAATTGCTTTATCAAAAAGATACCCAGAACTTGCAAAAATTATTGAAAACACTCAATTAACTGGTAGATATAAATTAGTTCCTTCTCAAAGAAAAGACGGTATGCCTACTTTATTTGATGTTAAGATGAATAGATATTACTACAACAATATAGACCCTATTATGAGTGTAGTAGGCGAGCTTAATGATAAAAAAATATATTTAGCAAATTGTGCTGTAGTGTTAGGTTTTGGTGCTGGATACCATGCAGTAGAGTATTATAAAAGATGTCCTTACGCTAATATTCTTGTTTTTGAAAAAGATCCCGAGTTGTTAAAAACTGTTATGATGGGGATAAGTTTAAAACATATATTTTTAAACCCCTCAATTAAGATTGTTGGTTGTAAGCCAATTCAAGCATTATATCCAGAAACTTTTGATTTTTTTAATACTCCTCAAATGTTACCGTATCTAAAGGCAATTAATTTTATAGAAAATTTTGCTTCTATTGCATCAGATAAAGACTTTTATATAGGAGCAATCAAAACAGTAAAAGATGCAGTTGCTGGTGTATTAGGATTATACGGCAATGACCCTTACGATTCTTTAATAGGGATAAAATATACATTAAGAAATATTCCAACTATTATTAATAGTCCTGGTGTAAAAGAATTAGAAGGAGCATTTAAGGGTAAACCAGGAGTTGTCGTTGCAACTGGTCCATCATTAAATAAAAATGTAGAACTTCTTGAAAAGATATATAATAAAGCAGTTATAGTTGCCGTTGATGGTTCTGTAAAAGTATTAAAATCAAAAGGGTTAAAACCTGCTCATATGGTTACATCTCTTGAACGTGTAATTGCAACATCAAAATTATTTGAAGGCTTAACTCCAGAAGATGTTAAAGATTCTTATTTAGCTGCTTGTCCAGTTATTGTTCCAGAAACTTATGCAAATTTTCCTGGTGATAAAATCATTGTTTATAGAGACTTTGCCACTTTCAAATGGCTTGATGTTCCAAAAGGTATTTTAACTATAGGTCCATCGTCTGCAAATATGGCTTTTAAGTTATTAGAATTTTTTGGTTGCGACCCAATAATTATTATAGGACAAGATTTAGCTTATGGCGAAGATAATAAATCTCACGCTTCTGGATTCCATTATGGAGAAGATTTTGAAACAAAAAGACAAGGTTTTCATCTTGAAGTAGAAGGTAATTACGCTCCAAAAGTTAAAACAACTAACACTTGGTATAGCTTTTTAAAACATTATGAAAGAGATATGGCAACTCACGAAGGCACAGTTATTAACGCAACTGAAGGTGGAGCAAAAATTCAAGGCACTACTATTATGACCTTTGCAGAAGCTATAGATAAATACGTTACGAAAGATATAAATCCATTAGCTACTATTAGAAAATACTTAAAAATTCCAAATAAGAAATTAAAAGAAAAACAAGTTGCAAATGTTCTAAAAAAATTAAACTATGCGTATGATTATTGTATTGGAGTTGCCAATGAGTTTAGAAGAGGGTTAGAATATTGCCTTGAATATGAAAAATTAATTGAAGCTGGCGAAAATGATGTATCAAAAATAGATATTAAAGCAGCAGATAAAGCAATAGATGATATTGCAAGTATTATTAACGTATTTAATACAGAAGATTTTCATCTTATTTTAATGCATTACGTTCAAGCATTCTATATAAAATCTGCTATGGATTTAAACGCTTTACGTTTTGTAGAACCTCAATCTTTAGAATTGAATAATAAGTTAAATGTAAAATTTAAAGAATTTTATTCAGTTATGGCACTTTTAATAGACAAAATAGTAGATGAATTTAAAATATCTATAGAAATTCTTGAAAATTATAAGAAAGAATTAGATAGCAGTAACGAATAAAAATTGGGAAGTATCAACTTCCCAATTCAGCTTTTTCAGCAAGTAAATCGTCTATAAATTTTAATGTTTCTTCATCTTCTGATAGATATTTTTTGATAGCTATTTGCATAATTTCAAGGGCTTTATTAATTGCATTAAGCCTGCCTTCTTTAGAACTTCTGTTTTCTTTTGCAAGTTCAGCTTTTGCTTTAGTTATATAGTAGTTCCTAGCGTATGCCGTTTTTAATAAATCAATTTCATCAATTTCTCTAACAACTTCTATTGTTCTATTTAAAATTCTAACTTGCAAATTTTTTAGCTTAGGGGAGAATTGAGCATGATCTAAAACAAGCTCTTTAATACTTTCAAAACGGCTCATTGCCATTTCAAAACTTGCATTTGGTTGATTAATCATTTCTGCATTTCTGCGTATTTCTTCCATTGTCCTTGATAAAGCAGGCAAACTTAAATCAACTTCTTTAATTTGCCCAGTTCGTGGACATCTAACACGTTGAAGCTCACCTTCTTCAATATATACATCATTATTTTTTGGTCTATCAAAATCAGACATATTATCCCCTTTGTTACTGAAAATAATCAAAACTTATTATTAAATAAGATTATTTATAAAAAAATATTTTTATGTATGATTATCTTAATAAGTATATATAAATTATAGAAATTATACAAGAAATAATTGTAATTGGAACTCCAGTTTTTAAATGTTCTACAAAAGAATAATTTATTTTGCAAGATTCAGCTCGTTCTGCGACTATCAAATTTGCTACAGAGCCAACGAGAGTTAAATTTCCAGCAAAAGTAGATATAAGAGATAATAAAAGAGCGTCATTAATAGAATTTTCTACAACTGGAAGCATTAATATAACTGCTGGCACGTTACTAACTGCATTAGAAATAAGTAGTGCAATAGATGAAAAAATACTTAACGAGTATAGGCTACCATTTTCCATAAATTCTGATGATTTATCTATTAATGATGAAATATAGCCCATTTTTTCAAAAGCACCCATAGTGATAAATAACCCAGCAAAAAATAGTAATATTGGCCAATCTATATTTTTAAAAACGTTAGCAGGTCTTATCCCAGCTAAGAGGATTATTAATGTAGCACCAATTAAAGCTGCAAAAGGATAGCTAACTCCAGATATAAAAAGTATCATAGTAACAAAAAGAGATAATAAACTTTTAATCATTAGTTTTTTATCTATTTCATCAAAAGTTTTAAATTGGGGAATACTACTAAAATATTTTAAATCTTTACTATAAATAACTTTTATAACAAAGTAAGTAGCAACTAATGATAGTAATACTGGTATAGAGGCTATAATAGAAAAATCAATAAAACTTATTCCAGTTTTTATACCAATATACATATTTTGTGGGTTGCCAGTTACTGTTAGCCCACTGCCTATATTTGACGATATAGCAACTGCTGATAAATAAGGCATAGGATTTATTTTTAGCATTTGAACGGCTGATATTATAATTGGAGTAATAAGTAAACAAACAGTATCATTTACGAATAATGCAGAAAGAATAGCAGAAGATATAATAGTGCCTATTAATAAAGTTTTAGGATTATTGCAATTTTTTACAGTTATAGAAGCAGCTAAAGAGAAAAATCCAGATTTTTGTAGGTATGAAACCATAATCATCATACCAAGCAAAAAGGTAATAACATTAAAATCAATATAGCTATAGCCTTCTTCAAGAGTTATTACTCCAAATAATATTAAAAGTGTTACGCCAGTAAAAACTCCAGCAGGTCTATCTATCTTAATAAAAGGGAAACGTTGAATAGAAATAAATACATAAATTATTAAAAAAATTAAAATAGTTAAGTAATAAGATGTATCCATAAAATATAATAAATATTAACTCCTATATTTAGTAAATTATAACTTACTTAAAGATATTTAATACATTGATGATTATATAACAAGATTTTTTTAAAATTGTAATTTATAAAAAAATTCTATTATATTTTTAGTGTTATTAGTATTTTTGAATATTTTTGCACCGAATTTGCTTTTAAGGGTTTTCCGGTCTATATCAAACCCGAGAGTATTCAAAATATTGGAAATATATTCAGAGCTGTTGTTTTTTACATGTTCTTTGCGCCTTTTTGTTTCTATAGCGTTGAGTAAATTTTCATCATAAACGATTTCTTCCGGAGTTTCGTT
>JAZSQT010000049.1:0-30568 GCA_045538075.1 Mucispirillaceae bacterium | reverse complement strand
TATTCATTAAATTAGCTCACAAACTCGCTACGCTCGGGGACAAGCCCAGAGTTCGCTAAAAACATTTAATGAATATATGTCATTACTTCTGAGTTCAAAAATTGTATTCTTTATGTATCTCGTTATCGTTTCAATATTATTGATAAAATTTAAAGATATTTATTGTTTCAAGTTTTATTATTAATATAGAAAAAATTTTATGAAGAAATTTTAACCGAAATGTAACAATTTCAGGACAGAAATTGCACCGAAAAAACGAATGTTTTTTCGTAAGTGGAGCAAAACCACGCTTTTGCGTAACGGTTGACAAAAAATTTTAGGACGAAATTTTTTGTATCATTTATCAAGATTAAAAAATTGTGTTCTTTAGGAAAGTTATATAGAAATAACCTTTACACCGAAACAAGTTAATTAATATTGTAAAATTAGGACGAAATTTTAACTAAAATGTAACAATTTCAGGACAGAAATTGCACCGAAAAAACGAATGTTTTTTCGTAAGTGGAGCAAAACCATGTTTTTGCGAAACGGTTGACAAAAAATTTTAGGACGAAATTTTTTGTATTATATATGGATTGCCACGACGATTAAAATCGTCTCGCAATGACTTTGAAACAGTCATTACGAGGAGCAAAGCGACGAAGTAATCCAGTAAAAATTAAGTTTAAATCATCTTTACACAGAAATTATCTTATTAAATAAGAAAAATTTAAGACTAAAATTTCCTTAATTAATAAAATAATATTTTTTTTAAAAAAACACTTGTAATTTGTAAAAAAATATGAGAAATTAAATACCCTGCAAAAAAAACATAGTATAGCTATGTTTATTTTTTGGGAAAGTATGCGATAAATGCAATCCCTGCATAAATTAGGCATACAAAACGGACAGTAGGAAAACCTATCTACTGACGTAATTTGAGTATGAGGACTCTTATAATGGCAAAAGTTGACGTATTTAATGTTAAGAATGCAAAAGTTGGTGAAGCAGAATTGCATGACGTCATTCTTGATTATCCTGTTAATACAGCGTTAATCCATGAAGTAGTCAAAATGCAACTTGCTTGCAGAAGAGCAGGCACTCACTCAACTAAGACGAAGGGGCTTGTTTCTGGTGGTGGCAGAAAACCATGGAAACAAAAAGGTACTGGTAGAGCAAGAAGTGGCTCAAGCCGTTCTCCATTATGGAGAGGTGGTGGTACAATATTTGGACCTCTTCCAAGGGATTATTCCTATTCCATGCCAAAGAAAAAGGTTAAAAATGCACTTAAGTCAGCACTTAGGTCAAAATACGATGACGGTGCGATTTTAGTTATGGATAACCTTTTCGTAGAAAATGGTAAAACAAAGGAAGCAGTTGAAATTTTGAAGGCTTTTAATGCCGATAGAGGCGTGCTTTTCGTTGTTGATAGTATTGACGAAAAAGTAGCAAGAGCTTTCAGCAATATTCCGTATGCAAATCTTTTGCATGTTGACGGATTAAATGTTTACGACATTATTAATGCTCGTAAAATCATTGTATTGCAAAATGCTTTACCTAAAGTAGAAAAAGCTACAGGTATTTGTTCTTGCTGTTGCGACAGTAAAGAGGCATAGGAGAGGATAATATGATTACACAGTATGATGTATTGCAAAAGCCACTCCTTACGGAAAAAGCTATGGCTCAAAAAGAAACTTTAAATGCAGTAGTTTTTAAAGTTCATACGAGAGCTACAAAAACCCAGATAAAGGAAGCTGTGGAAAAGTTTTTCAATGTTAAAGTTGAGAATGTTCGCACCCTTAATTTTAACGGCAAAACTAAACGTTTTGGAAAGATAGTTGGTCGCCGTCAAGACTGGAAAAAAGCTGTTGTTACCCTTAAAGAGGGTGAAAAGCTGGAATTCGTATAAGGGAGTTGGTAAATGGGTATAAAAACCTTTAAGCCTACGTCAAAAGGCGTTCGCTTTAGAACAAATAGCGACTATGCAGAAATTACTGCATCTAAACCAGAAAAGTCGCTTACAGTTACAATAAAATCAAAAGGTGGCCGTAACAATAACGGTCGCATTACAGTTCGCCATCAAGGAGCTGGTAATAAAAGGCTTTATCGTATTATAGATTTTAAACGTAATAAAGATAGCATACCAGCTAAAGTATCTACTATAGAATACGATCCAAATCGTTCGGCTCGTATTGCACTTGTTGTGTATGCAGATGGCGAAAAGCGTTATATAATTGCTCCTATTGGCTTAAAAGTAGGCGACACTATTCAAAGTGGAGCTGGAGCAGATATTAAACCAGGTAACGCAATGGAATTAAAAAGCCTACCAGTTGGAACAGTAATTCACAATATAGAATTACGTCCAGGTAAAGGTGGTCAAATGGCTCGTTCAGCTGGCTCATACGCACAGCTTCTTGCAAAAGAAGGTGAGTATTGCCACGTTAGACTTCCATCAGGAGAAATTCGTCTCGTTAAAGCAGAGTGTAAAGCTACTGTTGGTCAAGTTTCTAACCAAGAGCATGAAAATATCAGTTTAGGTAAAGCTGGTAGAAAACGCTGGATGGGTGTTCGTCCTACTGTTAGAGGTGTTGCAATGAACCCAGTAGATCACCCAATGGGTGGTGGTGAAGGTAGAACAAGTGGTGGTCGTCATCCGACTACACCTTGGGGTAAACCTACAAAGGGTTACAAAACTCGTAAGAAAAACAAACCGTCTAACAAGTATATTGTTTCAAAAAGAAAATAAGGTAGGAGGAACAAGTGCCAAGATCCCTTAAGAAAGGACCTTTTATAGACAAGCACGTTGAAAAAAAGGTTGAAGAAGCGAAAAAGACAGATAGCAAACAAGTTATAAAAACTTGGTCAAGAAGAAGTACTATTACTCCAGATATGATTGGGTTAACGTTTGCTGTTCATAACGGGAATAAATTTGTTCCTGTGTATGTGACTGAAAATATGGTAGGTCATAAGTTAGGTGAATTTTCTTTGACTAGGACATTTCGTAGTCATAAGAAAGATGATAAAAAAGTCAAAAGGTAAGACATTATGGACGTCAAAGCATCAGCAAAGTTCGTTCGGGTATCCACACGTAGAGCACGTGAAGTTGCTGCGTTAGTTCGTGGCAAACAAGTAGAGGAAGCTATAGCTATCCTTAAATTTACTCCTCGCAAAGCAGCAGGTATAATTTCAAAAGTAATTAAATCTGCCATTGCTAACGCAGAGGAAAACTTTAAAATTCGTGATGTGACCCGTTATAAAATTAGCGAACTTAGAATTGAAATGGGGCCTCCGATGAAGCGATTTACTCCTCGTGCATACGGAAGAGCATCTCTTATCCGTAAACCGACTACTCATATTAAAGTAGTCATTGCCGACAATACGGAGGTGAAATAGTGGGACAGAAGGTCAATCCAAATGGTTTTAGGCTTGGTATTAACAGGCCTTGGAATTCAGTCTGGTATTCAAACAAGAAAGAATACAGACAAAATTTAATTGAGGATATTGAAATTCGTAAATTCCTCAGAAAACGCCTTAATCAAGCAGGCATTTCTCAGATTGGTATTGAGAGAATGAGCTCTAAAGTTAGAGTTACATTAAACACTAGCAGACCTGGTATCGTTATCGGTAAGAAAGGTGCTGAAATTGAAAAGATTAAAGGCGAACTTAAAAGGTTTACTGACGCAGAAATTTTACTCGTAATTCGTGAAGTCAAAAAACCAGAATTAGATGCAGCACTTGTTGCAGAAGGTATTGCACAACAGCTTATCCGTAGGGTAGCTTTTAGACGTGCAATGAAAAAAGCCGTTCTTCAAACATTAAAATCAGGTGCATTAGGCATTAAAGTTATGTGTAGTGGTCGTCTTGCTGGAGCAGATATTGCTCGTTCAGAATGGTATATTAAAGGTAGAGTGCCACTTCAAACTTTGAGAGCTGCTATTGATTATGGAACAGCAGAAGCATTAACAGCTTACGGTATCATTGGTATTAAAGTATGGATATTTACTGGTGAAATCCTTGAAGACAGAACTGCTGCTAAAGGAGCTGAATAATGTTACAACCTAAAAAAACAAAATATCGCAAGATGTTCAAAGGTCGTATCAAAGGTAAGGCTACTAAAGGCAATACTGTTGTATATGGCGATTTTGGATTAGTAAGTGATGGCAAAGCAAAAATTACAAGCCGTCAAATTGAATCTGCTCGTATTGCAATTAACAGGTATTTAAAAAGGGGTGGTGATGTTGTAATTAGAATATTCCCACATAAACCTATTACAAAAAGACCTGCTGAAGTTCGTATGGGTAAAGGTAAAGGTCCATTAGAAGGTTACGTAGCACCAGTTAAAGAAGGTACAGTTCTTTATGAAATTGGTGGCGTTGATGAAGCTCTTGCAAGAGAGGCTTTTCGTCGTGCATCTCACAAGTTGCCTGTAAAAACAAAAATTATTGTTAGGCAAAAAGATGCAGAAACCCAAGAGGTGAGCAAGTGAAACCTGCAGAAATTAGAGAATTAAGTACAGAAGAACTCGTTAAGAAAGAGGCAGAGTTAAGAGAAGACGTATTTCGTCTTAGATTTAAACTTTCAACTGGCGAGCTTGAAGATACTTCAAAAATTAAGCAAGCTAAAAAAGATATAGCCCGTATCAAGACTATTCTTGGACAACGAGAAAGAGAGGTTGTTAATGGAAAATAGGGGCAGAAGAAAAGTCCGTCGTGGTATAGTTGTTAGCGACAAGATGCAAAAAACTGTAACTGTTAAAGTTGAAAGACTTATGTTACATCCGATGTATAAAAAGTTTATTAAACGTAGTAAAACGTTTTTTGTTCACGATGAAGAAAATACAGCACGTGTTGGTGATTTTGTTCAAATAGTTGAAACAAGACCATTAAGCAAAAATAAACGTTGGAGACTTGAAAGTATCATAACTAAAGCTCTTGAAGGTGCTGATGGAGGCAATAAATGATACAAGTTCAATCTCGTATGACAGTTGCTGATAACTCTGGTGCAAAAGAGATTATGTGTATCAAAGTTATTGGTGGGTCTCGTAAACGTTACGGAAGAATAGGCGATGTTATAATTGCCAGTGTAAAAGAAGCAAGTCCAGACGGAAACATAAAAAAAGGTGCAGTTGTTAGAGCTGTTGTAGTTCGCACTGCAAAAGAAAAACGCCGTCCAGATGGCACTTATATTAAATTTGATGATAACGCAGCAGTTATTTTAAACAAACAAAACGAACCAGTAGGCACTCGTGTGTTTGGACCTGTAGCCAGAGAATTAAGGGGTAAAGGTTTCCTTAAAATAGTTTCTATGGCTCCAGAAGTATTGTAGGGGTAGAAAATGCCGGTTAAATACAAACTTAGAAAAGAAGATCCGGTGGTTGTTATCTCCGGTAAAGACAAAAAGAAAAAGTCTAAAATTATTGAATTAGACAAAGATAAAGGAATGGTTGTAGTGGAAAATGTGAACGTTGTAAAACGTCATACTCGTCCAAACCAAACTAATCCTGATGGTGGCATTATTGAAAAAAATATGCCTATTAATATTTCAAAAGTCATGTATCACTGCAAAAAATGTGATAAAGGCGTTAGACTTGGTATCAAAATTCTTGATAACGGTAAAAAAGTTCGCTTTTGTAAGTCTTGCAGTGAAGTAATTGACAAAGATTAATGGAGTAAATATGACAGTTCTTAAAGATAAATATCTTAAAGACGTTGTTCCTCATATGATGAAAACTTTTTCTTACAAGAACATTAATCAAGTTCCTAAAGTAGAAAAAGTTGTTCTTAATATGGGCGTTGGTGAAGCAGTTGCTAACGCAAAAGTATTAGAACACGCTATTGAAGATATGGCTAAAATTTCTGGTCAGAAACCAGTAGTTACGAGAGCTAAAAAATCTATTGCAGGCTTTAAGCTCAGAGAAGGAATGGCTATAGGTTGTAAAGTAACATTAAGACACGATAGAATGTATGAATTTTTACAAAGATTTTTCAATATTGCATTAGCTCGTGTTAGAGACTTTAAAGGCGTAAATCCTAAATCCTTTGACGGTCGTGGCAATTATGCTATGGGTGTTAAAGAGCAGATTATTTTCCCTGAAATTGACTATGATAAAATAGACAAGGTTAGAGGAATGGACGTTATTATTACTACTACGGCAAAAACCGATGAAGAAGGAAGAGAACTTCTTAAAGCACTCGGCATGCCATTTGCGTAAGAGGAGGGATTTAAGTGGCTACTACAGCAAAATATCATAGTGCATTTCAAAAAAAGAAATTTGAAGTACGTAAAAACAATAGATGCCCTCTTTGTGGTCGTCCACGTGCTTTTATGAGACGTTTCAATATGTGTCGTCTTTGTTTTCGTAAACTTGCCCTTAATGGAGACATTCCGGGCGTGCGTAAGTCAAGCTGGTAAAAGCGTAAGAGAGGAACAGTAATATGAGACTAACAGACCCTATTGCAGATATGTTAGCACGTATGCGTAATGCTTTAATGGTAAAGCACGCAGAAGTGGCTATTCCTTATTCGGCAATAAAAGAAAGTATAGCAAAAATAATGAAAGATGAAGGCTATATAAAAAATTATCGTATTGTGCCAGTTGGCAACCATAAAGATATAGTTATTAGCCTTAAATATACTGATATGAATGAATCAGTTATACGTGGCCTTAAAAGAATTTCTAAACCTGGTGGCCGTGTTTACGTTAATACAAAAAATTTACAACTCGTTCTTGGTGGTCTTGGTAATGGTATTATATCAACATCAAGTGGTATCAAGACTGTTAAACAGTGCTTATCTGAAAAGGTAGGTGGCGAGTATCTTTGTCAGATTTGGTAATAGGAGGAAAGTATGGTTAAAACTGATGAAAAACCAAAATACAATACTTCCCGTATTGGTAAAAGACCTATTACTATCCCTAACGGAGTTAAAATTAACGTTAAAGGCAACCTTGTTGAAGTAGAAGGTCCAAAAGGTAAACTTTCTCAAGATTTACCAGAAAATATAGTTGTTACTCAAGCTGACAATGTTCTTAATGTTGAGTGCAAAAGCACAGAGCTTAAAACGAGAGCACAGCACGGATTAATGAGAACACTTATATCAAATATGGTAGAGGGAGTTACTAAAGGCTTTGAAAAGCAGCTTGAGATTGTAGGTGTTGGTTATAAAGTGGCAATGAAAGGAAAAGACCTTGATTTATCAATGGGTTTTTCTCACCCTTGTATTTTTAAAGCACCTGCTGGGATAGAATTTGCTGTTGAGGGAACTCAAAAAATCACAGTAAAAGGCATTGACAAACAGTTAGTTGGTCAAATTGCTGCAAATATTCGTATGATTAGAAAACCAGAACCATACAAAGGTAAAGGTATTCGTTATGCTGGCGAACGTATTATTATGAAAGCTGGTAAATCAGGTAAAAAATAGGAGTTCACAGTGAGTAAGTTTAATAAAGCTGCAGGGCGTGTTAAACGTCATGCCAGAATAAGAAAGAAAGTTAAAGGCACAGAAAGTCGTCCACGTTTGGCTGTATTTAAAAGTAACAATTACGTATATGCTCAAGTAATAGACGATAAAACTGGGCAAACTATCGTAGCTGCAAGCTCTCTTGAGAAAGAATTTCGCAATAAATTTGGTGGCAAACTTAATGTTGAAGTTGCATCTTTTATTGGAAAAACTATAGGCGAACGTGCTAAAGCAAAAGGTATAAACACTGTCGTTTTTGACAGAGGTGGTTATATTTATCATGGTAGAATTAAATCTTTAGCTGATGCTGCTCGTAGTGCTGGGCTTGAATTTTAGGAGGGCGTGTTTTGAATATTGAAGAGAAAGAATTAGTTGATAAAGTTGTCCATATAGGCAGAGTTACAAAAGTTGTAAAAGGTGGCCGTATATTCAAATTTACTGCACTCGTTGTTGTAGGTGATTACAATGGTAGCGTTGGTATAGGTCATGGTAAAGCTCGTGAAGTGCCAGATGCAATTCGTAAAGCAATGGATAATGCTAAAAAGAATATGGTTAAAATACCAGTTGTAAAAGGATCTATTCCTCATGCTATGGTAGGAAAATTTGGAGCAAGTGAAATTGTTATGAAACCAGCTGCACCTGGTACTGGTATTATTGCTGGTGGTGCTGTAAGAAGTCTTTTTGAACTTGCAGGTATAAATAATATTTTAGCAAAATCAGTTAGAAGCAGAAATCCATATAATTCTCTTTATGCAGCAATGAATGGATTTAAAAATATACGCACATTAGACCAAGTTGCAAATGCTCGTAACCTTGAAATTGCTGATTTAATTAATAAATAGATTTGGAGATTATAATGCAAATAAATGATCTTAAACCAGCAAAAGGTTCAAACAAAGAACGTAAACGTTTAGGCAGAGGCACTGGTAGTGGTTTAGGAACGACTGCTGGACGTGGTAATAAAGGGCAAAATGCTCGTAAAAGTGGACAAGTCCGTCAAGGTTTTGAAGGTGGACAAATGCCATTAATTCGCCGTATCCCTAAACGTGGATTTAATAATGCAAGATTTGCTACTATTTTTGAATGTGTAAATCTCGGTGTTATTAATGACCGTTTTGAAGCTGGAGAAACAGTTAATGCTATCACTTTAAAAGAAAGAGGTCTTATTGACGGAAATAAAGACGGTGTCAAAATTTTAGGTGATGGAGAAATTACTAAAAAACTTATTTTTGATGTTGATAAGTATTCTAAATCTGCTGATGAAAAGATTAAAAAAGCAGGTGGTTCAATCCAAGCGTCATAAAATTTGCTAAATAGAATGTATTAATGCCCGACAATATAGTCGGGCGTAGTATATTTTATTTTGGGGTAATAATGTTAAAAAAGATAGAAGAAATTTTTTCAATTCCAGAGTTACGTAAACGCATATTAATGACTTTATTGTTATTAGCTGTTTTTCGTATTGGTGCTCACGTTCCAACTCCTGGTGTAGATGGTGCAGCGTTATCACAATTTTTTGAAAGGGCAAGTGGCAGTATGCTTGGCTTTTTTGATATGTTTACTGGTGGTGCTTTGCAAAAGTTAACGGTATTTGCATTAGGTGTAATGCCTTATATTTCTGCATCTATTATTATGGAGCTTTTGGTAGTAGTAGTGCCTTATATAGCAGAATTAAAGAAACGTGGTAGCGAAGGTAGAGAAAAAATAACTAAACATACAAGATACTTAACGGTAGTTATTAGCCTTATTCAAGGGTTAGGAATTGCAATAGGTATAGAAAATATGGTTGCTCCAGATGGTAGCCCAGTAGTATTTATTGGTGGTTGGAGTTTTAGGTTAATTACGGCTCTTACTCTTACAACTGGCACAATTTTTCTTATGTGGTTAGGCGAAAAAATTACGTCTTACGGTGTAGGAAATGGTATGTCGTTAATCATTATGGCTGGTATTATATCTGCTTTTCCAAGTGCTGTAGTCAATACTTATGGGTTAATGAATAGTGGTGAGTTGCAAATTATACCTTTAATATTAGCTTGTGGTATAATGGCGTTATCATTTATTGCAATCGTTTTTATGGAAACGTCTCAAAGAAGATTGCCTATTCAATATGTTAGAAAAGGCAATGCTGGAGGCAAAGTTCAGTCAACAAATTCTTATTTGCCATTGAGATTAAATCCTGCTGGTGTAATACCTATAATTTTTGCTTCAACACTTATTACTTTGCCAGCAACAATTGCAACTTTTGCACCTAATGACCCATTATTGCAAAAATTAAATTACATTTTTTCACCGGCTTATCCAATATATTATTTTCTTGAAGTAGGGTTAATTGTATTTTTTACTTATTTTTATACTTCAATTATATTTAATCCAAAAGATATAGCAGAAAATATATCAAAGTCTGGTGGAGTTATTCCAGGAAAACGTCCTGGAGATGCTACAGCATCATATATTGATTACGTTCTTACAAGGCTTACTTTTGTAGGAGCAATCTATTTGGCATTAGTATCAATTTTGCCACAATTATTTATATCTGGTTTCGGGCTACCATTTTATTTTGGTGGGACGAGTTTATTAATCGTTGTTGGTGTTGGGCTTGATGTTATCCAAAAGGTAGAAGCTCACCTTATTACACATAATTACGACGGATTTTTAAAGAAAGGTAGAATTAGAGGGAGAAATTGGTCATGAAAAATATAATTTTTTTAGGTCCTCCTGGAGCTGGAAAAGGGACACAGTCGGCAAACATAATCAACGATTATGGTATTGTTCAAATTTCTACTGGTGATATGCTTCGTGCAGCAGTAAAAGAAGGCACTCCATTAGGAAAAACTGCAGAAGAATTTATGAAAGAAGGCAAGTTAGTAACTGATGAAATTATTATTGGTTTAATGAATGAAAGACTTGCTAAAAGTGATTGTAAAAATGGTTTTATATTAGACGGCTTTCCAAGAACGATAGCACAAGCTACGGCTCTTGATGCGATGCTTGCTAATAGCTTAAAAACTGAAATTACTCATATTATTAGCTTAGAAGTGCCAGATGAGTATATTGTTGATAGAATTACTGGTAGAAGAGTTAGTCCGATTTCTGGAAAAATTTACCATATTAAATACGACCCACCAAAAGTTGAAGGAATGAGTGAAGATGGAACTACTCCACTTATCCAAAGGGACGATGATAAAGAAGAAACGGTATTAAAAAGATTATCAGTTTTTCATGAACAAGCAGAAGCATTAAAAAGTTACTACAAAAATAGTGGTAAATTACATATTGTTGACGGTTCAAAAAGTCCACAAGAAGTTTATGAAAGTATTAAAGGTATTTTGAGTTAATGGTAACATTATATTCAAAAAAAGAAGTAGAAACGATGAAGAGTGCTGCTTCTGTCGTTAAAGAAGTCTTTAAACGATTAGAAGAATTTATAAAACCAGGAGTTACAACAAAAGATGTTGACAACTTGGTAGAAAATGTTATACACTCTTTGTCTGCATTGCCATCAACAAAAAATTATCATGGTTACCCAGCGGCTTGTTGCACATCGGTGAATGAGGTAGTTGTGCACGGAATACCAGATAGTAGAGTTTTAAAAGATGGTGATATAATCAGTGTGGACGTCGTCGCATTTAAAGACGGTTTCCATAGTGATGCTTGTCGCACCTTTGCAGTTGGTAATATTTCTGACGATGCTAAAAGGCTAATAGATGTAACGAGAGAGTCTTTTTTTAAAGGTGTTGAAAAAGCAAAAGTAGGTAATAGATTAGGCGATATATCTGAAGCAATTCAAACTCACGTAGAAAAAGCAGGGTTTGGAATTGTTAGAGATTTAACGGGACACGGTGTAGGCAAGAGCATGCACGAAGCCCCTAGTATTCCTAATTTTGGCAAAGCAAACAGAGGTTTAAGGTTAAAGGCTGGTATGGTTTTAGCAATTGAACCTATGGTTACTTTTGGTGATTACAGAGTAAAAACCCTCAATGATGGGTGGAGTGTAGTTACAGTAGATAACTCAATTTCAGCCCATTACGAAAATACTATAGTCATCACTAATAGTGAACCAGAAATTTTAACACTTTAATTTAAGTCCCTAATATATTAGGGCAAAGAGGTTTAAATCCTGATGAGCAAAAAGGACGATGTTATTGAGGCTGGAGGAGTAGTTGCAGAAGCACTACCGAATGCACAGTTTAAAGTAACCCTTGAAAATAATCATACTATTGTTGCCCATTTATCTGGCAAAATGAGAATGAATTTTATCAGGATACTTCCTGGAGATAAGGTTACAGTGGAGCTTTCTCCTTACGACCTTACGAGAGGAAGAATTACTTATCGGCATAAATAAACGGAGCAAAAACAATGAAAGTAAGAGCTAGCGTTAAACCGATTTGCAGTAAATGCAAAATTGTAAAACGGAAAGGGGTTGTCAGAGTAATCTGTGAAAATCCCCGTCATAAACAGAGACAGGGCTAAAGGAGGCAGATGTGGCGCGAGTAGCCGGAGTTGACATTCCAAACAACAAAAAAGTAGAAATCGGTCTTACCTACATTTATGGAGTAGGTAGAAGCACAGCACGCAAACTTATTGCTGAAACTGGAATAGACAGCAATAAACGTGTAGGAGAACTTACCGAGCAGGAAATTTCTTCAATTAGAAAATTATTAGAAGAAAACTATAAGGTAGAAGGCGACCTTCGTAAAGAGATAGGTCTTGCAATCAAACGCCTTATGGAAATAAACTGCTACCGTGGTTGGAGACATAAAATGGGTCTTCCTACAAGAGGACAAAAAACAAGGTCTAATGCAAGAACGAGACGTGGTCTTGCTGGTAAACGCGGTATTAAAAGGAAGTAAACTTTAATTAAAGACGTTTTTTAACGTCGTAATGCTACTTTGGAGGAACCATGGCAGGTCCTAGAAAATCAAGAAAAGAAAAGAGAAATATTCCACGTGGAGTTGCTCATATAAATTCAAGTTTTAATAACACTCACGTTACTTTTACAGATGTAAAAGGTAATGTTGTTTGTTGGGCAACAGGTGGAACAGAAAATTTTAAAAACTCAAGAAAATCCACTCCATTTGCAGCACAGCTTGCTGCAGAAAATGCAGCTAAAAAAGCATTAGATTGTGGTATGCGTGAAGTAGAAGTTAGCGTTAAGGGTCCAGGTTCTGGACGTGAAAGTGCTATCAGAGCTATTGCTGCAGCAGGAATTAAAATCACTGTTATTAGGGATATTACACCAGTTCCCCATAACGGTTGTCGTCCAATTAAGAAAAGAAGAGTATAGGAGAGGATAACTTGGCAAGATATACAGGTGCGAACTGCAAACTTTGCAGACGTGAAAATATGAAACTTTTTCTTAAAGGCGAAAGATGTTATAAAGAAAAATGTGCTTTTGAGAGAAAAGAGTATGCTCCCGGTCAACACGGTAAATTACGTAAAAAATTAAGTGATTACGGTGTTCAGTTAAGGGAAAAACAAAAAGCAAAAAGAATTTATGGCGTATTAGAATCTCAATTTAGAAGATATTTTGAGAAAGCTGGTAGAATAGAAGGTATCACTGGTGAGATACTTTTACAGTTTTTAGAACGCCGTCTTGATAACTTTGTTTATAGAGCTGGCTTTGCTTCAAGTCGTAAAGAAGCTCGTCAAATGGTTCGTCATGAACATTTTGAAGTTAATGGAAGAAAAGTTAGTATTCCATCATTTTTAATAAAACCTGGAATGGTTGTTACTGTTAGAGAAAACAGTAAAGAGCATCCACGTATTAAAGAGTGTTTAGAAACAGCTTCTGCAAGAGGTATTCCAGAATGGGTTACTCTTGATAAAGGCAATTTAAAAGCAGAAGTAGTTCGTATGCCAGAAAGAAGTGATGTAGGCTACGACATTCAAGAATCTTTAATTGTTGAGTTGTATTCAAAATAAGCCTTTAAAGTGGAGGGTCTAATACCTATGATAATGATGAATTTCAGGAATTTGATAAAACCGAAAAAGATAGAGGCGGTTGGTCAAGTTACTGCTACTTATGGTAAATTTATAGCTGAACCTTACGAAAAAGGGTTTGGACTTACTATTGGTAACGCATTAAGACGTGTAATGCTTTCATCTATAGAAGGAACTGCAGTAGTTGGTGTGCGTATTGATGGTGTAAAAAGTGAATTTAGCTCAATAAGTGGTGTAGTTGAAGATGTTGTTGAGATATTACTTAATATAAAAAGTCTTGAATTAAATTGTCTCGTTCAAGAGCAGTGCAGAGTTTATATCAAGAAAAAAGGCGTTGGTCCAGTTACTGCAGCTGATATTACTGGTGATACTAACGTAGAGGTTTTAAACCCAGAGCAACACATACTTACTATTAGCGATCCAAATATAGAACTACATATGGAACTATATGTTGAAAGGGGTATAGGTTACGTTCAATCTGGAGAATTTGAAGATAAATTTAGTGATATAAATATTATTCCAGTAGATGCAGTTTTTACTCCTATTAAGAAAGTTAATTATAATGTTGAGAATGCTCGTGTAGGACAAAGCACAGATTACGATAAACTTACTATTGAGATAGAAACAGATGGTTCTGTTCGTCCAGAAGATGCGTTAGCTTTTGCTGCAAAGATAATTAAAGATTACGTTACTCAATTTATCAATTTTGAAGAGATTATTGAGAGAGAAGTAGAAGCTGAATCAGTTAAAGGCAACGACCATATTCTTGAAATGCTTGATAATAGTATTGAAGAATTAGAACTTTCTGTTAGAGCATATAACTGTTTAAGAAATGCAAATATCAAAACATTATATGAATTATGTAGCAAAACTGATGGAGAAATGTTAAGAACTAAAAACTTTGGAAGAAAATCTTTAGAAGAGATTAAAAAAGTTCTTTCTGTTTTAGGTTTAAGTTTAGGTATGGATTTAGAAAGTTTAGGCTATAAAAAAGAGGATAATTAATCTATGAGACACGGTGTTGTTAATAATAAATTTAGAATGAAGACTTCTCATCGTATTGCTACTTTTCGCAATATGGCAAAGTCTTTAATAGAAAATGGTAGAGTAGAAACTACCCTTGATAAAGCAAAAGTTTTAAGAGGTGTTATTGAACCTCTTATTACCCTTGGTAAAAAAGGCACATTAGCTGCTCGTAGAACTGCTTTAAGCCGTTTACCTCATACTCCTACTGTTCATAGACTTTTTGATGTAATAGCTCCTGTTTTTAAAGATAGGGCTGGTGGTTATACGAGAGTTTTAAAAACTGGACGTAGAGTTGGTGATAATGCTGAAATGGCAATTATAGAATTTGTTGAACCTATAGTTGAGCAAAAGAAAGCAGATAGTGAAAAGTAATGTAGAGATTATAGAGAGGGCTAAAGGCTCTCTCTTTTTTTTAGAAGTAGATAATTTAAACTTTTCTTTTGATAATAAATTAATATTTCAAAATTTATCCTTTAAGATTTCATATAATAGAATATTGTTAATTAAAGGTTGCGTTGGTAGTGGTAAAACTACACTTCTTAAATTGATAGCTGGAATTTATCAAAATAATCAAGACAGTAAAAATATTTTGCATCAAGATAATAAAGGTAACGATATTTCATCAATATATATACATTCTCGTCCAGAATTTAATTTTGTAACTGGTTATATTAAAGACGAAATTAATTTTTCTAATTTAGAAGAAGGAGATTTTAAAAATTATATATCAAAATCGGTATATGAATTATCTGGAGGAGAATTAAAAAAACTATCAATACTTATGGCATTATCAAGTAGAGATAAAGTAATTTTATTAGATGAACCGTTAGATATGCTTGATGATATTATGTGTAAAAGTATGTCAGAGTTTATCGTTGATAAATCAAAGGAAAGCCCTTTTATAATAGCTACTCATGATGATTATTTTGACGATTATGCAGATGTAATTATAAAAATTACTTAGAAAATCTAAAATTAAAAGAATTTTTAAACTAATATTAATTTTTTAGTTATTTTTATTAAGGGTTATTATGAAAAATGAAATAATCCAGTAAAAAGGGTTGATAAGAAATCAATACATAAATTGTTTATATAATATATGGATTGCCACGAAAAACTGGCGTTTTTCTCGCAATGACTTTAAAACTGTCATTACGAGGAGTGAAACGACGAAGTAATCCAGTAAAAAAGGTTAACATAATATTTTATGACGAAATTTTAAATATATTTTATAATTGTAAATTTATTTTAGTGTAATGGTTATTTTAAAGTTATCTTTCCTAAAGAACACAATTTTTTCTCCAGAAGTAGAAGCATTCCATATATTTATTCAATAAGGTCGTAAACTCGCTTACGCTCGGGGTTTCACCCAAAACTCCCAAAAAGCATTGAATAAATATATGTCATTACTTCCGAGTTCAAAAATTGTATTCTTTATGTATATTGTTACCGTTTCAATATTATTTAAAAATTTATATTTATTTATTGTTTCAAGATTTATCATTATAATATAGAAAAAATTTTATGACGAAATTTTTTGTATAATATGTAGATTGCCACGAAAAACTGGCGTTTTTCTCGCAATGACTTTTAAAGAGGCAAAAACGTAAAAAACAGTCATTACGAGGAGCAAAGCGACGAAGTAATCCAGTAAAAAAAATTTATAAAAAATTTTATCACTAAAATATATCATTTATAAATTAAGAAAATATATTAATTATAATATATGATTTCACAAATAATCAAATATTTTAAAATACAACTTGACTTAGGGGCATACGGTATAATATTTTTTGTATAAAAGGGGATAAATAATGAGACAGAAAATAATATTTTTTTGTTTATTAGGATTATACGTAATATTATTACTTGATATTGTTTCTATAGTAGGGTTATTTAAAGGGATATTTTTAAGCGAGAAAAATCATTTAAAGAATATATTTGTTGCCTATATTAGTCTATATTTCTTCTTAATCTTTTTATCATCTATATTGTCAGAGAAAAAATTTAAAATAATTTTATATGTTATCACAATACCAATTGCTATATTGAATGGGGCTATCGTGTGGTATGTGTTATACTATGGTGGTTTACCAATGGTAGATGATATATCAACGATACTTTCAACTAATGTAAAAGAAAGTAGTGAATTTATAGTAGAAGTTTACGATTATAAAGTAATATTAGCATTATTTATTAGTGTGATTAATGTTGTATTGATATATTTTTTAAAACCGTATCAAGTCAAAAATAAAATCATAGTGGCATTATCATTGGTAGTATCAATTGTAATATTTGCATTTACTTTTGATAAAAGGTGGGTTCATAGAGAAATTGCTATATTAGATATTATAGGTCAATTTAATCAGACAGTAAAAGATAGAGAAATATTTTTGACAATTTTAGAAGAATTAGAAAAGAAAGAAGTTTATTTTGAAAATATTAATAATAAATTAAATAATAATGAAAACCAAAATTTTATTTTAATAATAAGTGAGAGCCAAAATAAATACCACTTTTCAATATACGGTTACGATAAGAATACTACACCCTATCTTAATTCTGTAAAAAATGAATTATATATTTTTAGTGATGTTGTAGCAGCTACATTATATACAAATACGGCAGTAGAAAAGATGATTACATTTTCTGATAATCACAATAAATTAGAAGGATATAAAGCAGGAAATATTATAAGATTTTTTAAAGATGCTGGTTTTAAGACTTATTGGCTATCAAATCAATATTTTTTAGGAAAAAACGATAATTTATATAGTGCAATAGCATATAGAGCAGATGAAGCAATATTTTTAAATCAAGTAAGTGGAGATCTTTTAGAGGCAGATAATTATGATACAGCTTTAATTCCTTATATAAATGAAATACTAAAAGATAATAGTATAAATAAAAAGTTTATAGTAGTTCATCTTTTTGGAAGTCATACTCCTTTTATATTAAGGTATCCAAATGATTTTGGAA
Organism: Mucispirillaceae bacterium; assembly: GCA_045538075.1. Taxonomy (GTDB): domain Bacteria; phylum Chrysiogenota; class Deferribacteres; order Deferribacterales; family Mucispirillaceae; genus JAZSQT01. The sequence continues at coordinate 13,187 of JAZSQT010000049.1, read as the reverse complement.
GTTTTAAATACGGTGTAGGAATGAAAGATTTATTAGGAGATATTTCTAAAGAGAAATACATTGCAACATATGATAATTCAATAGAATTTACAGACTATTTTATGAAATTATTAATGGAAGAAGTTAAAAAGTTAAATAGTCAGTCATACGTAATGTTTCTATCAGATCATGGTCATGATGTTTATGATATGGACCCTACAAAAATAATTCCACGAAGTGGCCACGCTGCAAATGTTCAATCATACTATAGAGTTCCATTTTTTATATGGTTTTCAGATGAGTATAAAAGGGCGTATCCAGAAGTAATATCAAGAGTAAATAAGTCGTTAGATAAAAAATATCAATTAGATAGAGTTATCCATACTATACTTGATTTATCAAGATTAAGTCATAGTAAATATGTAGATAGTGATAGTATAATTAGTGATAACTATATTGAAAAAGAAAGAACGATTAATGGAAATAAGATAGATTAGTAATTGTGTTATGGATAAGTAAAATTAAGTTAAATTTTATGGTATTAAATTACAATAATTATTTTAACAATATATAGATATGACATATAATTAAAAAAATTTTTGTCCAATAAAGTTGTAAAATATTTTTATAGTTATATAAATAAATATTTAAGTTAAAAATCAAATATATTTTTATTTAAAAGAAAGTCTTTTAAAGCTACCATTATCTAATAAATATTGAGTAAATAGTTCAGATAATAAATAAGATTTGCCACAACGTCTTATACCACTAATGATTTTAATCATTCCATTATGCTTTCTGTCAATTAATTGATTTAAATAAAAATCTCTTTTAATTTGCATATACATCTCTATTTTATTTTTTTTATAAATTTGAAATTTTATAAAATAGAGTATAACACTAAATTATAAAAAAGTATCGTTATTTTATTTTTTTAATTTATTGTCGTAGTTAATTTAAACAAAATACTTTACCATACTTGATTTATCAAGATTAAGTCATAGTAAATATGTAGATAATGATAGTATAATTAGTGATAAATATATTGAAAAAGAAAGAACAATTAATGGAAATAAGATAGATTAGTAATTATGTAATTAAATGGTTATATAATGAGTGATAAATAAATTAATATTAAATCATTTCATCTTTTAATTTTAATTTTTGAGCTTCTTTTACTACATTATGTAACCAGTTATAATAGGGTGTCATTTTTTGATAAATTTCTATTATTCTTGAGAAAAAGTTATTGCTATAAAATTCGTTATTTATAGGCATTTCGTCAGATAGATATAGAGATTTGTATAGTAATAAATCTTCAAAGTTTTTTAAAGGAGTATATCCTTTTGGAATTTTCTTTAAAGTATCGCCTTCAATTTGCCAATATTCTTTTTTAGCTAAATCTAAAATGTTTCTTAATTCTTTAGCAGTTTTGATATTTGTAACTGCATTTCTGAAAGATTTAATAGCATAAGGTGAAAAATAAGCCATACCGACACCAGTATAGTAAAAAGGTGGTTCAATATGGAGGTAGTAGGAGGCGTTTTCTGTGCGACTTTCACCTTGCCAAAAAATCAACCCTAAATGAGTTTTAAAAGGTGGCTTTCCTTTATGTCTGCGTGCATCTCTATAAATTCTAAAAATTGAGCCATCAACTTTTGGGATACAGTTAATGTTTGGGTTGATTTTCTTTAATTCAGTAGATATTGATGTAACAATTTCTTTTGACGGTGCTAAAAAATCATTTTCATATCTATATCTATTTTCGTTAAACCAATCTTTATTATTATTTTTTGATAAATCGTTTATAAATGCAATTGTTTCTTTTGGAAAATGATACATAATTATAAAGTTACCTAATATTTTTATAATAGATGATAGTAACATTATTATAAAATTAATTCAATAGAACTGAAGTTGTATTCTTAAGGAAAGTTGATATTAAAATAATCATTACACCGAAACAAGTATATAAAAATTGAAACTGTTTATATAGTTTATGGATTGCCACGACGATTAAAATCGTCTCGCAAAGACTTTAAAACAGTCATTACGAGGAGCAAAGCGACGAAGTAATCCAGTAAAACAGTTAATAAAAATTTAGTTTAATTCTTAATATTAATTAACTCATTTAGGTGTAAAGATTATTTCAATTTCAACTTTCCTAAAGAACACAATTTTATCTTGAATAAAAGAATGTTTTACTATCAACGAAAAAATATTCGTCTCTTATAATAATTTCTATTTTAAACTTGAAAAAAATAATAAAACAGAATGACGTAAATAGCCACTCTGTTTTATTAAGAAAAAAAACAAATATTAATTAGATTTAACTACATTAAAAGTTTCTATTAACTGTAAATCTTCTAAAATACTATATAATCTTGGATCACTAACATAAAGAGTTATTTTTACATGGTCTTGAAAAATAACTTTCATAAAAAAACCGATAACACTTGAAGTAATTGAAAATGATTCTGGTGTTCTAATAATAATTCTATCTACTCCAGCAGAAACCATATCTGTCATTGTCTGTTTGATTGATTGATAATCACTTATACTTTTAATATTGCCAGAAAGAACTAACTCATTATTACCTATTTTTTTTATTTCCATTTTGACCTCATCTACATATTCACTTTATATTATACTTTAATTATGTATTTTTACAATAAATATTTCTTTTTTATCTTCTGAAAAAAAGAAATCATCAGTATAATAAGATACTATCTTTAAGCCTCTACCATTAAATTTTGTTGCAACGCTAACATTCAAACTAAAGATATTATCAGGGTATCCATTACCTTCATCTCTAACACTAACAACAACGTAATTATAGTTATATGATTTACAACCTATTATTTTAACTTTTATTTTTTTATCACAATCTTTTTCTCTTTCAAGTAAGGTATTTTCATAAATATCTTCTTGTATAATCTTATGCTTTTCAATACTAGTAATACCTAAATTGCCATGCTCATAGGCATTCATGATAATTTCTGAGTAAGCAGCACAAAAACATTCGTAAGACGCACTATCCATGTCTAAAGATGATATATTTTCTGTAAAGAAATTTTCAAGTTTTTCTATATTATCATACCTTGTTTCTATTTCAAACTCTTTAATATATTGAACATTAATAAAAGGTCTCCGTATAAAAAATATAGATGTATCATCTTCAAAATGGTTCACTTTTTTTCTAATATTTGCTTCAAAATATTTAATAAAAGGAGAAATTTTAAAATCTTCTTCAACGTGGTTAAGATATATATCACCATCAGTAGTCATTGACTCTACAAGCCCATCACTACATATTATTATTTTATTAACATCTTTTAAATCAATACTATCAATTTTAAAACTACTTTTATTCTTTAATATTGGCATATTGTTGCTAAGTATTGCTTTAATAGAACCATCAGACATAGCAACACAAATTTTTGGCATTGAAAAAGCAGCATAAAACAATTTGTTTTCCTTTAAATCTAACCTTGCTATAGTCAAACTTAACATTTCGTCATCTAACAATATACCTTTTATTATGTCTATAAAATGCTCTAAAATAAAACTAATTTTTTTTACACCAGACTCAATAGACATATCTATAAGATAGTTAAATATTGATATTGCAATAGTGCTGGTAATTGCTGCTGATACTCCTTTACCCATAGCGTCAATAATAATCATTAAGACACTATCTTCAGATATTCTCCTACAAGAATATATATCACCACTTACCACTTCATGACTTTCATAAAAAGTATCAATATTCCAGCCAGTAGTAACGAAATCTTTTTCACTACCAGTAAAATAACGCATATACTGATCGTTTTTTATTAAACTTAATTCTTTACGTCTTGCAAACTCAACATGATAATTATTGCGAGCTTCTTTATATTCTAACAACTCTAATTGTTGCTCTTTTGCTTTTATACGTAAAGTATGTAGAATTATCTTTTCAGCTGCATTAACTATCGCATTATTAAGCATTCTAAACTGAATTGGTTTTGCAACGAATTGGCTAATACCCATATTAATAGCCGCCATCAAAAATGACCTATCTATATGACTAGTAACCATAATTACTGGAATGCTATCATTTATAGCCTTTATATCCCTTGCAAAAGCTAAACCATTAACTCCAGCAAGAAAATAGTCAGTCATTACGAGATCGTAATGGTTTAACTTAAATTCTTCCATAGCATCTTCAGCATTTGAAAAAGTAACTAATTTTAAAAATTTATCTTGTAATTTATTTTCAACTTCTGCACGAGTAACTCTATCACTATCAACATACATAACTGATAGCTTTTTTAACACCTCGTCATTTGAAGTTAATTTATAAGTTTCTAACATTACAATTCACTATACCTTAAATCTTGATAACATATCATTAAGATTAGTTGCTCTTTCTGAAAGAAATTCTGCAATTTCACTAACACCTTTACCAGCTTCTTCGTTATTTTGAGAAATACCAACAAGGTTATGTGCAACTTCAATAAGTGATTTTGTTTTAGTCGCAATATAAGTAGTTTTATTAACAACATCACTTGAAATTTCAGTAGCTTTATGCAACCTTTCAACAGTTTCATCACCCTCTTTAATCAAATTACCTGCATTTTTAGCTGCGTTTCTAATACCTTCTGATGATAAATTAACTAATTTATGGGCTTCATCAACACTTGAAATAATCATTTTTGCCATATTATTAATACTATCAAGTGAATGTTGAGTTCTTTCTGCTAATTTTCTAACCTCATCTGCAACGACTGCAAAACCTTTACCGTGTTCACCGGCACGAGCAGCCTCAATAGATGCGTTAAGGGCAAGAAGGTTTGTTTGATCTGCAATTTCTGATATAATAGTAAGCACTCCAGTAATTTCTTCAACTCTTGCAGAAACATCGTCCATTTTTTCTGATACGTCAACTTGGCGTATATTTTCTTCATTTACACTAATTACAAGTTCGTGAAGACTTTGAACGAACATATCAAGAGTTTTTCTTGTATTTTCAAGTTCTTCAGTCGTAATAATTGCTCTTTCTTCAGTAATATCAAGGTTTTCTGCAACGTCTAATGTTAGTTCCTCTGTATGGTCAACAATATGTAATTGTTCTGTAATATTTGATGAAAGTTCAGTTGCTGTAGAGGCAAGCTGTTCACTTGAAGAAGAAGTTTCATTAGAAGTATCTATAGCATGAGATATAGTTTCTTGAATTTTTGCAACGAAATCATCAACGTATCTTGCAGTTTGACCAATTTCATCATTTACATTGATATGCAACCTTTTTGTAAGGTCTCCATCACCTTCTGCTAAGTCTTTCATAAGTCTATTAAATCTTTTCATTGGTCTTAATACTGATGATGTCATAATTAAAAATGTAGAAATCATCATTACACCGTAACTCATCATAAACATTACGATAATTTCTACTGCTAAAAATGTTGCAGAATCTGCTACTGCAATCATTTTATCTTCTGGTTCAGCTAAATATAATGTTCCTAAACGGTTTCCTTTCATATCTTCAAGAGTAAATGGAACGATAAACATACCTGCAATAATTCTATATTCATCATTCTTGTTTAAACCAGCTTTAGCAACTTCAGCTAACAAGCCCATATCAATTTCATGACCATTTACTATTTTACCGTCATTAAATATTTTATCATCATCAAGTAAAGTAGCATATTGGCTATATTCTGGCTCCATATTCATCATATATATTGCACCAGTTTTTTTAGCTGAATCTAATACAGTGAAATCTGACCTTTCGCTTAACTCTAATGCACCAATTACATTATTATCTACAATTACTGGAACAATAGCCCTTGTAACAATACCTTTTTGGTCGTAGTCAAGAGATGAATAAGGTTTTTTATCTTTTAGAACACTTTTAACTAACCAATCATTGCCTTTTATTAAAGTAGATTTAGCATCTGATGAGCCTATATAATTTCCATTTTTAGAATAAAGGATAATATTTAAATTTTCTGACCCTTCAAGACCTTTATAAGTACTTTTTATATTCTGCAAGACGGCATCTGCAAACTCAGTATCATTTTCCATTATAGCTTCATGAATATCAGAGTTATTAGACTGAGAAATCATATTTGATGTAAAAATTAACTCTCTAATTTCAATGCCTTCTTTAAACTCTAAAGAAATTCTATTAAATTCTTGTGCAATAACAGACCTTTCTAACTTATTTATACCAATATAAGCAACTATCAATATGATAATTACTGCTAACCCTGCAACAGCTACAAAAGGAACGAAAATTTTGAAATTTAAACTAATAAATCTTTTTGAATCTAAGCTCATCTTAAACCTCAAATTTTAATAAAATTAATAATTACTTTCATTCTACACCTATTTATAAAAAAGTAAAAGTATTTTTATTTGATTAAATATATTCTTAAAATTACTACATTTTGATTAAAATTTCGTCTTGAAATTTATCTTCAACTATTTTTACTGGATTACTTCGTCGTTCCACTCCTCGTAATGACTGTTTAAATGATTTTAAACTAAATTCTATATAAAAATAAACTTTTTATAATTTATTGTAATAATTTTCAGAATTAATCTTATTTAATATATTCTTATCAAACATTTAAATTAATTTTAAAAAAAAATAAAATTTTGTATTGATTTTTTTCAACTTAGGCATAAATTGTATTATATAAATGGTGTGAATAACTATACAGATAAAGCATGAAATGCTTTTTTTAAGTTTATTTATATAGTTTTTCTCATACTATTAATGACAGTTTTAGGAGGTTTCTTATTATTACGGCAGTTCTGTGCCCCTACTTCTGATGACTGGGTGGTTGTTTCATATCAGAAGTAGGGGATTTTTTTACTCAAAAAATATCCTTAAAAATGCTAAAAATCCCATTCCAAAAGATACTGTAACAAAAAAGTTTTTAAAGATAATTGCAACAATAAATGTAGCAATTGAAGTCCACAAGTATAAATTATCTATTGATAGATATAAATAAACTTTATCGTCTATTATTTTTGTAAATATTTCTGGCGTTAATAATGCACTCATTACTGATACTGGAATAAAAGAAAGCCACAAAACTATATTTTCATTTAGCTTTTTATTACCTAATACTAAAAAAGGAACTTGCCTCGTTGCATACGTTGCTACTGCCATACCAATTATAATTGTATATACATAATTTACATCAAGCATACTTTTTCTTCTCAAAAATTAGTCCAACAGTTGCAGCAATTATTGCAGCAAGAATAATGAGACTTTTATTTCCAGTTAAAGCAAAAATTAATGATAAAATCCCAGATACTATAGCAACAATTAATCCAGTTTTATTTACAATTTGAGGAACAAGTAAAGCAATAAAAAGAGACGGCAAGGCAAAATCAAGACCAAATTTAGATGAATTATCAATATAAGAACCAAAAATTGCTCCTAATACATTACCTATAATCCAACCTAAATGAGACGTAATATTTACACCTATTGCCATGCTATAACTAACTTTCTTTCTATTAAACAATGATGACTGTAATGCAAATGTTTCATCAGTAATTTGAAAGGAGAAAATTGCTTTTTGCAAAAAATTCCAAGATGAAATATGTGGATATAATGCAGACGTATATAATAAATGCCTTAAATTTACGATTAATACAGTCATTATAATTGATAATGGAGGCATTAGCACACCAATCATACCTGCTGCTATATATTGCCCTGCTCCAGCAAAAACGAGTAGCGACATTATTGCAGTCTGAAATACTGTTAACCCAGCATCATCACTTATAACTCCACAAGCAAATCCTAATGGTAAATATCCAGCCACAATAGGAAGTGCGTTTTTGCTACCAGATAAAAAATCTAATAAAATACTATCTTTCATTAAAATTTTAATTCCCATTTAAAATATACAATTATAACAAATTTATTGAATAATATATGATAATAAGATATTATCAATAGCTTTCTGCTTTATTTGAACAATTGTTATAAAAAATTGTCAAAATATAAGGATAGTTATTGAATAGAATATTTTAATATGGGGTTTTTTATGAAACAAACTTACTTTAGAGCTGGTTTTACTCTTATTGAGATTATGGTTGTTTTAGTAATTTTAGGCTTACTTGCTTCTCTTTTAGGTCCACAAATATTAGGTCGTGTTGATGATGCAAGGATTACTAAAGCAAAAAATGATATTGGTGCTATTGAAACTGCACTAAAAATGTATAAATTAGATACAGGTGTTTATCCTACTACAGAACAAGGACTTAACGCATTAATTGAAAAACCAGAAATTGACCCTGTTCCTACTGGCTGGAAAACTGGTGGATATATTGACGCTTCTTCAATTAAAGACCCTTGGAATAATGATTATATCTATCGTTCTCCTGGTGAAGATGAAGAAAATGATTACGAAATTATATCTTTAGGTGCAGACGGCAAAGAAGGTGGAGAGGACGAAAACTCTGATATTAAAAGTTTTGATTTAAAGTAATTTTTTAGGCAGAGTTTACTCTGCCTTTTATCTTAATTTTAACAAATAATATGAAACTATTTATAAAACATGGCTTTACCTTATTAGAACTGATGATAGTAATGCTTATAATTGGAATAGGCCTTATGGCATTTACTCCAAAAATAACATCTCAATCAGTAGGGATAGATGAAAAACTTGATTTTTTTGATAAATTAATAAAAAACCAACATGAAAGGTCTATAGAATTAGGCAGGCCAGTTACATTTACTGGTTTTAAAGGTTCTGCCAATATCTTAACTTATGATGGAGAAAAAGAAGAAATACCAGATACTTCATCAGTTCAAGAAGTAAAAGTTAATAGATACGAAACGAAAGGCGAAGAATACGTTATTAGGGTATATCCAGACGGAATGTGCGACCATTTTGAGATAAAAACTAAAGAAGGCGTCATTATTGAATCTATTCCATTATTAATGAAAACTCAATATAAAACAGATGAAGAATATTAATCATAAAAACGGTTTTACATTACTTGAAGTTTTAATAGCATTAGTCATCTTAAGTATCAGTATGTTAGGAGTATATTCACTACTTAAAACATCTATTGATACAAATATATATGCAAGAGATAAATATTTCGTCATAGAAAGGGCATACGATAGAATATCTCGCCAAATTAGTTATCCAAATAAGATTTATGAAGAAGTTGAAATATATGATGGTATAGAAGTAAGGTATAAATTTGAAAGGGAATCTACTCAGATTCCAACAGTTCAAGAAGTTAGAATGACTGTAGCTACAGATAAAGCAGAAATTGTTTTTGTTTATTACGAAGAAACTGGTAGTTTTTAAAATGAAAAATGCTTTTACCCTTTTTGAATTATTAATTGCCGTTGCAGTATCATCAATAATTGCTACTGGAATGTTTAGTATTTTTTCGTCTGTTGCTACTGTTAGAGATACTAGTATTAGCCAAAGTGAAAATACTATTATAATAGAAACTTTGACTAATTTAATTAATAGAGATACAAGAATGATGATAGCTAATTCTATAAAGTTAGATACATCAGCTGGTGAACCAAAACTAATATTTACTACTCAAAATAGTTTAAGATTTAATAAAGCAATTCCTGTAGAAGTATCTTATTATATAGAAGATGATTGGTTATGGCGTAGAGAAGTAAATACAGATTTATTATACGATATGGAAATGAAATTACTACCAGCTGTAACAGAAATAAAGGTAGAATTTTTTGATGGTGATGAATATCAAAATGAAGTTGTTAATAATGCAAAAGTATTTAAAGTTACATTAACAATCAATAATTCACCTATAAAAATTTTAGCAGCACGAACTGTGGATAATAGAAAATGAAGAAAGGAACAATATTAATTTCTGTTTTAATTGTAATATCTATCTGCACTACCCTTGCAGTATTTATTAACGAAAAATCCCTTTCTTCTTATAGTTCCGTAAATAATCTTCATTACGAATATCAAGGAGCAATTTTTGCAATGACTGCTATGACTGCCCTTGAATCTGTTTTTAAATTTGATAATGCAAATTACGATGGTGCAGAAGATATATGGAATTTAATCCCTCCTATTCCAATTGATAACGGTTTTATTACTGCCTATATTCACCCATTAAATTCACGTTTTCCAATTAATTCTTTATCTATAAAAGATGAAGAAGTTAGAAGAAGATTCTCCGAGGGATTTAATAAATTAATGGAAAAACACGAAATTACAACAGGCGATTCAAATGATTTAATGAACTGGTTAGGCACTGGTTTTATTTCAAGTCAAAGGTTAGATGAAAATAATGCACCTTATAATATTAAAGGTGCTACTATGAATACTTTAGCAGAGCTTGCTTACGTTCCAGGATTTGAAAACAATTACAAACAAGTATCAAAATACTTATCTATCGGTGAATCTAATTATAAAATAAATTTAAATCTTGCATCAGAAGAATTGATTACTTCTCTTTTTCCAGAATTAGAACCATATGTTACAGCTATTTTAGAAGCAAGAAGTGATGGAGATTTTAAAGATATATCAGCAATTTACAAGATTATGGGCGACCATGAACAAGAAAATTATAATGCAATTTTGCCATATATTGATGTAAAAAGTTCTATGTTTTATGTTAAAATAGAGTTAAATATAGGAGATACTTTTAAGTTTTATCATATTTTATACGAAAGAAATGGTAAAAATATAAAACCAGTCAAGTATATAGAGGGTGGAAACATTGACTACTACTGAAAAAATTTGTTACTTGAAAAATAATGAGTTATACACTATTGAAAATGGTTCTTTGATACCTATTACTTTAGAAGAAATTGAAACATTTAAAGGAAAAATAAATTTATTATTAGACGATAATTTCTTCTTTTACGTTGGTATGGATCACGTATCTATTACAGGAAAAAAATTGCGTGCCGTTGCTAAAAATTATTTAAATGTTATTTTTCCATCTAATTTGACAAGTAATTACGGCGTATTTCAAGGTAATGGATATACTTTCATATATATTATTTCTGATGAATTAATGTCATTAATAGATGAGTATCCAAATCTATTTTCATTGGCAAGAAAAATAACTACTCCATTTACAGAACTTTCTTCAAGGTATAATGAGTTTATATATTCTGATAAGATAAAAACCTATAAAAAAGATAATAATACTATTATTTCAACTGATGAAACACCAACTATTACTTTTACTGATTTAATTTCAGATATTTCGTCAATTAAAACAAATATTTCTTTACCAAATGTTAGTAAACTTCCTTTTAATAAAATGCCTTTTTTAATTCCAGCTGCTACTATTTCTTTAGTTTATTTAATTTTTCTTATAGGTAGCATTATTTCTTTAAATTCAATATCTAATGTTGATAAATATTATAACGAAAAATTAGACGAAATTTATAAATCTGTCGGTATTAACAACACTAATGATCCATACGGACAATTATTATTTAAAAGTGGTAGAGCAAATAAAGATTTTGACGGAAAAAAAATATTAGAAATTATTTCTGATTTAGAAAAAATATCTAAAGATACTGCCATTTTTGAAACTTTTAGTGTTAGAGATAAATCTGTTAGGATAGAGGGTTTTACTGATGATTTTGCAAAAGCAGAAAATTTAAAAAAGAAAGCAGAACAATTTTTACAAGTTTCTGTTAATATGGACGACACTAAAAAAACAGATAAAGGCGTTACTTTTGTAATGCGTTACGAGCAGAAATAATGAAGACTTTTTACCAACATAATAAACAAAAAATTCAAATATCAATTATAATATTTGCAGGTATTTTCTTTCTATTTTACTGGACTAATCTAATAATAGAAAATAAAGAAAAAGAGTATCTTTCTAATGCAGAAGCAAGTTATGCAAAGTTAGAAAAAGTTACTCAAATGGCTCAAGATATTAAATCATCAAATAAAAAAACTTCTATTATGAATGAAGGGCTATTATCTTTTATCCAAAATCAATGTAGTTTATTAAATATTAGCCAAAAACTAATAAATTTACGTCCTATTTCTACTACTGGCAAAAATGAACACGTTTCAATTAGATTAGAAAATTTATATTACGATGAATTTATCAATCTTATTTCAAAAATTGAATCTTTTGATAATTTGTATATTAAAAATATTTCATTTTCTAAGAGATACGATAATCCAAGTATGATTGATGTTATGTTAGAAGTAGTTAAATCTTAAGGAAAATCAAATGAGAAAAAAAATAATTTTATCGTCTATAGCTTTTATTGTTTCACTTTTTTTATCTTTAATTATATTTGTTCCATACAGTCAAATAGCTGTAAAAATAGTAAACAATCTTATAAAAGAAAATAATATTGATGTTAGTTATAATAAATTAGAAATCAATCTTTTTGGTGCAGAAGTTACTAAATTAAAAAGTAAAAATTTTGAGGTTGATAAAATCAATTTAAGCTATAATCCTATAAGTTTACTATTAAAAAGAGTATCTTTTTCAGCAGAATCAGATTTATTTAATGCTAATGGAAAATTTGCAAGCAATACTCTTAATGCAGATATTGTTGCTTCTGTTGCAGGTATTGCAAAAATGTATGGCTTTAGTGGTGGTGGCAGAGTAAATGCAAATATAAAATATAATATTGATAAAAAAACTGGCGATATAACTTTAGATAGTGGCAATATTTCTTTTAAACACCCATTAATGAATATAGAAGCAGATAGCTTAAGTGCTTCTGCATCAGCCCAAAATAATATTATAACAATAAATGAAGCAAAAATTAATGGCAAAACGAGTCTCGATGCTAAAGGAAATATTACATTGAATTTATCTAAAATAAATCATTCTATTTTAAACATTTCTGGAAAAGCCGGTTTAATGGGTATGAATTTAAATTTTAGACTTACTGGCAATATGTCTGCACCACAATTTACAACAACAAATTAATGTATTGAATAAATAATTATTAGACTATTTTTTATATAAATATTGCAAAAAACCTTTTATTATTTGTATCATAAAAAATATCGTTAATAGATTATTATAATGCGATAATTTAACTAATTTACAAAAAATTTCTGTTTTTATATACTTGTTTCAGTGTAAAGGTTATTTCAATATCAACTTTCCTAAAGAACACAATTTTTTAATCTTGATAAATGATACAAAAAATTTTGTCCTAAAATTTTTTGTCAACCGTTACGCAAAAACGTGGTTTT
>JAZSQT010000165.1:0-32518 GCA_045538075.1 Mucispirillaceae bacterium | reverse complement strand
TGGGAGTTTTTGACCAAGGTGGTGGGCCTGGAGCCTGACCGTCTGTATCCGTCTATCTACGAAAACGACGAGGAAGCTTTCGAGATCTGGAATAAGGAGATCGGTATTCCTGCTGAGAATATTTTCCGTTTCGGCAAGAAGGACAATTTCTGGGAGCACGGCGCAGGCCCCTGCGGACCTTGCTCTGAGATCTACTATGACCGTGGCGAAAAATATGGCTGTGGAAAACCTGAGTGTACCGTGGGATGTGAGTGTGACCGTTATAACCATTTTCTTTAAAAGATGTAACTCCAGATACACCTGGATAATCTTTAATTGCAGCTAAAGCATTTTTTAAATTTTCTCTTTGAGTTTTGTCTGCACAATTAGTAACATTTGCATCATTCATAGCTTTTGCTAACATATATATAGCGTCATAACCATTTGCAGTAAATTGACCAACTTCATGGTTTCTTTCAGCCATATTTTTCATAAAATTTTGAACTTTATTACTGTCTGAATCACTTGAAAAACCTGCATAAAATATTGTTCCAATTGCAGAATCTTTTGCTACATTCCATAAATCTGGAGATTGAAAACCGTCTCCACCTATGAGAGGTATTTTTAAACCTTGTTTTTCAAGCTCTAACAAAATAAGTGCTGCTTCTTGATAGTAACCAGAATATATTATAGCATCAATTTTTTTGCCTTTAAGAGATGTAATTTGAGCAGATAAATCTGTATCGCCATCAGAAATGTTTTGTTCTGCTACGATATTTCCTCCATTATCTTTAACGGCTTTTTTAAACACTTCACTTAATCCAACAGAGTAGTCATTATTAACAGATGTAATAATTGCAAAATTTTTGTATCCGTGTTTATCCATAGCAAATTTAATAATATAAGGAGCACCATCTATATCTAAAAGTGCGTTACTAAATATATAATTTTTGCCACCAGTAACTCCTTCTGCCGTTGCTCCTGCCGATAATGCTACAGTATTGCCTCTTTCTGCAATATCTCTCATGGCAAATAACCCTCCAGAAGTAACTTCTCCCATTATTGCACATACATTTGCATTAAGAAGCCTTTTAGTAAGGTTAGCTGCTTCTGTTTTATCGCCACGACTATCGTAATTTATTAATTTTAATTTTTTACCATTAATACCACCAGCTGCGTTAATTTCATCAACGGCAAGTTTTGCACCAGTAACGGCTTGAATACCATAAACTGCAATAGGACCAGTTTCAGGATTTTGGGCACCAATTAAAAGTTCGTCAACTTCTGATAATTTATTTTCAGAAGTTTCGTTGCTATTATCTTTCTTTTTGCAACCAATAACAGAAAAAGATATAGCTAAAGCTAATAAGGATAAAATAAATATTTTTTTCATTTTTTTTCACCTATATACTATACGTTATAATTGAAAACTATAAACAAATTTTTATAAAAATACAAATTGATTTTATAATAAAAATGTAATATTAAAAATTTATGAAAATTTTATTACATCAATGTTGTGGCCCATGTTCAATATATCCAATTACGCAACTAAAAAAACAAAATGCAGAAATAGTTAGTTACTTTTATAATCCAAACATTCACCCTGTTACAGAATATTATAAAAGAATGGAAGCAGCAGTAATAGTTAATAACGCATACGATATTAAGTATATTATTGATAACGAATATGGACTTATTGACTTTACTAGAAAAAATGCTAATAACGAAAAAAATCGTTGTGCATACTGTTATAAAATAAGATTTTTTAGAGTAGCAGAAAAAGCAAAAGAATTAGGATTTGATTATTTTACTTCATCACTATTATATAGCAAAATGCAAAATCACGAACTTATTTTGAATATTGCAAACCTTGCAGCAGAAAAATTTAATATAAAGTTTTATTACGAAGATTATAGAGAAGGTTGGCAAGACGGTATTGATATATCTAAACAAATGGAAATTTATCGCCAAAACTATTGTGGTTGTATTTATAGTGAAGAAGATAGATTTCTTAATCAATTGTCTAATAAATTTAATAAAAAATATCAATTATCTACTTATCAAAAGTAGTAATGAATATTTTTTTTAAAAAGTATATGATTTTTCTTGTAGTAAACTGAAAAAGCATATATAAGTAATACATACAAGGAGGATACAAAATGACTTTAGAGGAATTAAAAAAATACGATGGGAAAGAAGGGCGTCCTGCATACGTTGCTTGTAACGGTAAAATTTATGATGTTACAAAAAGTGATTTTTGGAAAGACGGCAAACATATGGGGCAACAAGCTGGACAAGATTTATCTTCAAAAATAGGTTTATCTCCTCATGGAGAAGCAAATCTTTTTAGATTTCCAGTTGTTGGAGAGCTTACTACAGACGAAACAAAAGAAAACAAAAGTGAAGCAACTCCAAAAGATCCAAAATTAGCAAAAAAACTTAAACAACAAGAATTATATAGAAAATTTCACCCACACCCAATTATGGTTCACTTCCCAATGGGAATGTTTCCTTTTGCATTTGTTGCACAACTTTTAGCATTAATTTTTACAGATGTTAGTATATATTTTAGTGCATCAGCAGTATTTGCAGTTACCCTTGGAACATTATTTCTTTTTCCAGCAATTTTAAGTGGTATGTTAAGTCTCGTTATCAACTATAACGGTAAACCTAATGTTATTTTAAAACGTAAAATAATACTTTCTGCTGTTTTATTAGTAATTAGTTTATATGGCACTATTACTGGTTTAAAAGCCTTATATTACAACGTATGTCCTACTGTAGCTGGCACAGTTCCTGCAGACCCAATAGGTGTTGGCTTTTTCGTTGTAGTATTGCTTATTAATGCTGTAGCTTTTAGTGTAGCAGCAAATGGTGGAAAAATCACTTGGCCACAGTAAATTATATAAATTAGATGATTTTATATATAAAATACGCAAATTTAATTATTTGCGTATTTTTTTTGTTATTACATTAAATTATTATTTACAATTATTAAAGTTTTCTTTATAAATCATCAATTATTGGAGAATTTATGAAAACTTTACATATAAGCCATAACGACCTTGACGGTATTGGTTGTGGTATTTTAATTAAAAAATTTTTATCTGGATCAATTAGCACTGTTTATTTAGGTTATGATGATATTGATGATTATATTGAAGAAAATATGTATAAATACGATAGAATAATCATATCTGATGTATCACCATCTTTATCATCTGTTGAAATGCTTGCTGGAGAAAAAGAAGTTGTTATATTAGATCACCATGCTTCAACAGAAATTTTAAAACAGTTTTCTTTTACTATTCACGATTTAAATAAATGTGCAACTTTAATTACTTATGACTGGTTAAAGTCTCTTGGATACGATGTATCTGCCTACGAAAATTTTGCATTATGTGTTAATGATGTAGATTTGTGGCAACTAAAAAGAGATGATAGCCTAAAAATGGGTATGCTTTTTCATCTTTTAGGTATAGATAGATTTGAAGAACGTTTTTATAATACACCATATACTACATTTAATGATACAGAAAATTTACTTATTAGCTTAGAAGAAGAAAGAAAAGGTAGTTATATAAAAAAAGCTGTTAGAAATATGGTAACTTTTGATGATAAAAATGGATATACCGTTAGTGTTTTATTTGCAGAAAGTTATGCTTCAGAGCTTGGCAACAGTATTATAGCTGATGGGATAGCAGATTACGTTATTTTAATAAACCCTCAACAAAAAAAGGTTTCTTTAAGGTCAAGAAAAGATGTTGATATTAGAATATTAGCAGAAAATAATGGTGGTGGTGGTCATAAAAATGCTGCTGGATTTTCTCTTAAAAATGAAGATTTCAATTTAGATAATATTTTGCATAGTATAGGTATTATATAGTTATGGACGCAAAATTTATTTTATCAGCTGCAAAAGTAGATCAATTTCCAAATTCAAATTTGCCAGAAATTGCCTTTGCTGGTAGAAGTAATGTTGGCAAATCTTCTATGATAAATAAATTGCTTAATAGAAAAGCGTTAGTTAAAGTAGGCAATACACCAGGAAAAACTCGCCTTATAAATTTTTTTCAAGTAGATGATAAATATATGTTTACTGATTTGCCAGGCTATGGATATGCCGTAGTATCTAAAGCAGAAAAAGCAGCTTGGGCAAAATTGATAGAAAAATATTTTTCAATTAGACGCCAATTATCTTTATGTGTGTTACTTCTTGATATAAGACGCAAGCCAAATGACGATGATTTAAGAATGCTTGAAGCCATGAAATTTTCAAATATAGAAACTATAGTAGTTCTTACTAAAGCAGATAAACTTTCTGGCAACGAAAAATTTAAACAAATCAAAGTAATTTCTGACACATTAAAAATAAATAAAGAAAATTTAATTCCATTTTCATCAATTACTGGCTTAGGTCGTGAAGAAGTATGGAATATTATCAATAACATACAAGGGAGTAGGTAAGTTATGAATAAAAATATATTTAAAGCCTTAATACCAATACTAATAGTAGCTTTTATTTTGGGAGCAAATATCGTTTATAAAGTTTCATCAAAAGAAGGCACAGTATCTTTACTTGATGATAACAAATATGCTCCAGCTTTTATTAAAGATGTATATAAAGCAAAAGATACAATAAAATGTGCTATGTATATGTTTAAGTTAGATACTATTGATTTAAATAGCAAAGAACAACCTATTCCTGTTATGGCTAAAGCATTAATGGAGGCAGCTAAGCGAGGAGTTAATGTATCCATTGTTATGGAGTTGGGAGAAAAAGACGAAATTACTACTAAATATAATAAAATAACTGCCAAGCATTTAGAAGAAGCTGGCATAAAAGTTGTTTTTGATACAGTAGAAGAAAGATTACATACAAAAATGTGTATGATTGATAATCAAATTATTTATATAGGTAGCCATAATTATACAAATAGTGCTATGTTACGTAATTCTGAAGTATCAGTTAAAGTAGTATCAGACGGGCTTTCAAGAGATGTAAATTTATATTTTGAAAAATACGGCTTGTAATCATATTATTTTTTTTCTTTACTTTTTATGTAAAATACATATATTTTAGACTTTATATTTATAAGGTGAAAAAAAATGATTAAAAGAATAGTATTATTACTACTTATTTTTACAGTTTTTATGTCTAATATTTCAATTGCAGAAGCTCAAGATAGTAATAGTGAAATATTAAATATTCAAACAGAAAGTTTTACAAGTGATGATTTAAGCAATAATGGAGCCGTTGATTTTTTACCATTATTATGGAGAGAAGTTAAAGCCCGTGGAGCAACACCTCCTAAGCCTTTCTTTATTTCTGGCGTATTTTATTATATGGAAAATTACTATAGTGTATCTGACGCTACAGCAACAATACCTGAAGCAGGTAATTTAACTATAGGTGGGAATAGTTGTGATCTTCGTGGTCGTCCTGATTGTGGAACTATAGAAATAGCTAAACAAACTAATAAACTTTTAAGTTACGGTTTTCGTGCCGGTGTTAATATTCTACCTTTTTGGAATGTTTATGGAGTTTACGTCCATACTGATGGAAGAAGTGAATCAAAAACTTATTTAAGAGATAAAACGTTATATGAGCTTGGTTTTACTGGAATGAATACTAAGCCTTATATAGTTGAAATGGAGAATAAATTTACTGCTGAAACTGGTGCAGTTGGAACTACGTTAAGCTACGGCATTCCTGAAATAGTTGGCAAATGGGGTGTTATGGCTATGTTCAACTTTAATGCTGGTTTTACTAAAGCAAGTATATTAAAAGATATGAAAACTACTATAGTTGCTGCTTTAAGAGCTGGCGTTTTTAGAAATTTTAGCAACGATATGCGTCTATCTATGTGGATTGGTGCAGATTTCTTAAAAATGCTTGGTGATAGTGAATGGTCAGAAGGAAAGCAGACCTTCACTATACCAGAAGGCGATCCAGATGTAAATTCTTCGTTGTATGGAGATACATATAGTGCAAATTATAAAGCAAGAACAGTGCCTAACTCTCCTTTTGGTATGACGGCTGGTTTAGGTTTTTCTATAAATGAATACGTTGACATTGCTACAGAAGTTGGTTTTTTAACTAAATTTTCTGTTATGGGTGCTGTATCATTTAATTTTTAATGGAGATAAGTATGAAAAATAAATTAATAATATTAACATTACTACTTTCATTATTTAGCTTTGGTTGTGACATTGAAAAAGAATACTCGGGACCAACAGCTCCGTATGAAATTCCTCCAGTAGTTACAAATCTTGATAAAAATAATCTTTCTACGTTTAATGGTTTATATAGAATTACTGCTTTTAAGAAAGAGAATACTGATAGTAATGAATGTATATCGTATGGTGAAACAGCTCAAATTATTAGTTGTGCAGAACAGAAACCATTTGAACCACTTTCAATAAAAGGTTATGTATATTTAGAATATAATAAAGAAAGTGGTAGCATGGCTGTCGCATACAAATACGATATGTATGACAAAAATAATAATTATTTTACTAAAACGAATAAATCAACTTCATTATCTTCTTATAAATATCAAGACGTAAGTGATGAAAATATTTTTAGCAACTTTGAATTAGAGAAAGAAATTAGTAAAGATAGTAATAAAATACTTATAAATGCTCCAATTGGAAATAAAATTCCAAATATTAAACTTATTACAGAAAGTGGTAAAACTACATATAATTTTGAATTAGAAAAAGTTCAAGATGCAAAATGTTTACAAGATACCCACACTCCATTTAATATTGCACTGCCATTTAAAAATTATAAACTTCAAACGCCTATTAATTTAAGTAAAGAGGCAGAAGAAGATAAAGATGTATGTAAGTACGGAGAAGCTAATCCTAATGATGCGGTTGGCTTAATGGCTTACTATGAAGTTACCAGAATGCAAATATATGATTATGATACTGATGATTATAAAAATGGTAATAATGTTATATACGATACAGACACAAGGGAAAGTGATAAAAGGTTTAAAGGTGAATTTTGGATAACAAATCATCCAACTAAACAACTTTTAGAAAAAGATGATAATGTTTATCTACAAGCAGCTTTTAAGTATCAAGTTGATAGTGAAACTAAATTAAATAATATATCTTTTCCTTTAACAAATACTAATAACCCATTATTATTAGATATATCAATGCCTGTACAACCAGGTGAACATTTTATTCTTGATACTTTTGCTTTAGTAGCTCAATGGAATAGTAGTTCTCCTCAAAGAACACGTCAAGTGATATTTAAACCTGAAGATAAAAGTAATGCAGTTACAATTGAAGCTGGTGGTAAAAAATACATTGCGGTTTTAACATTAGAAAGATTATTAAATGCTTATGGCGAAGGTATAGGTACTCCAGATGGAAAAATAAACTTTTTTCAAGATGGAACTACTACCCCTATTACAACTCCTTATTGGAATTAATAAATATAATAAAAAAGAGAGGTTATAAGCCTCTCTTTTATTTTTATAAATATTCAATTATTAATTCTATATGCTTGATACATATATAAATAAATTTCATCTATTTCTTTAGCAATTTGACTATCTGCTTCAACTATTTTTATTGATTTATCAATTTTTATATAACAACCACCATAATTATCGCCATTTGGTGCTTTGCCGTATGGATAATCTCGCCTTGCTCTATTAAGTTCGCCAATTACTGGTTTTAAATTTTTTTTATCTTTATATATTTTTTTAAATTCGTTATCTATTTTTAAACAACAACTTCTACCTCTATATTTCTTTCCTCTTTTATCAGTGCAAATTGGCTCCTCCCAACAAAGCCGACCTTTACCAAAAAAAGATACTGGAACTATATGCTCCATTTGAATTGTAGGTTCTTCACCAGTTTTTGATTTAAAATTACACGTTGATATATCTACTTTTATTTTTTTCTTTCCTTTATTATTTATGTAATAAGAATATTCACAACCACAATAAAAATCTTTTAATTTTCCAGAACAACCTATAGACCATAAAAAACTTATTGTAATTACTAAAATAATACTTTTATATTTACTCATTAGAAGTATATTTCCATATTATAGAATTATTTTACTACATACACTTAATTACTTTAAAAGTAAAGTCATTAAATATGATAGATATAGCAGTAATTAGAAACAATATATTGAAGGCAATTAAGGACTCAGGCATTACTCAACATAAGTTATCAAGTGAAATAAAAGTTTCTCTGAGAACTTTAAATGGATTTTTAACTGGCAATAAAGAAAATATTTCTTTTGACACTATATTAAAAATCGCTAATTACTTAGATATTCCCGTTGAAGTAATTATTAATAGTAATCCTTACAGTATTGATATTTATCATATAAGTAAAATATTAGATGATTTTCCAGAGGATAAACGTCAAATAGTTATAGATACGATTAAAAATACTGTTGATTGCCTACATTCCTTTTATAAAAAATTATAAGAAATAATATAAGTATATTTTGCGATTTATAATTTATTGTTTTTATTATTAATGACTTATGCTTTATATAATTAAAATTATTTTTTTAAGCTAACTCTATATTTTTTCATCATAATATCTGGATAATAAGTTGATTTTGCTTGTCTTAAAGTGTCTTTTCCTAAATCTTGCTCAAAATTTAGATATTTATAAGTATCTACAACAGATTTTGCAAAGGAGTTGTATAGATGTTGAAACACTCCTTTATATTTTCTACTAGCTTTTGCAAAATGTAATACGAAAGTTTCGTCATTTAATTCTTCTCCTAAAACGAAACCAGAAGGTTTATTATCTGCGTAACAAATCATTCCCCTTAAACGAAATTCGTCTAATTTTTCAAGAGCTTCTAAAGTCTCATCGTAATCTGAACCATGATTAACTGTCTCGCTAATTTCTTGTTGCCAAGTATCTAAAATCAATTTTGCATCATTAAATAAATCAGAAGTTAAAGGCAAATCTTTAGTAACGTAACTTTCATTATACTGTTTTAATAAATTTCTTTTTTTAGACAATTTTCTACCTGCAAGAGTTGCAAGGCGTTCTGTTAAATAAATATAATCAGAATCTCCGTCCATAAAACTATATTCAAAATATTTAGTCGGAAAAAAATCAAGTTGATTTTCTTGGATAGGAAAGAAAAAATCTACTTCTTTTGCCATAATTAATATCTTGTCTAAAGGTATATTTTCTATAGGACATACTGGCATCATATAAGAGAAACCATCGTAAGTTATACCTTTTAAAAAAGTGCAACCATCAAAAAAGGCAACGTGATAATCGTGAGGCTTACGAAAAAGGTAAGCATTAGTAAAACTGTATTCTGATAAATACGCATTTTTTGCCCTTAAAATTGGTGCTAAACGCATTCTATGGCTATATTCTAATTTATTAAATTCTGTAATTTGTTTCAAAATATTCTCCAAAAATAAAGAGTAAATCTAATACTTTTATTAACTATTGTCAAATAATAGATTTTATATCTGTAAATTTTGCCATTTTTTAGATATAAATCTTCTTGTTGTAAGCATTGACTGGATAAAAAATCCAATATTTAATGCCCACCATATACCCACACTACCAAATCCTAATGATATACCAAAAATATAAGTAATAGGTATCCTAACTATCCATAATGTAAAAATTGTATATCTCATTAATGCTTTAGTGTCTCCAGCCCCATTTAATGCTCCACTCATAGCAAGGTTTAAGGCAATAAAAGGTTCAGAAATCATACATATATACAGATATTTTAAAACTTCATTAATAACTGCTTCGTTTTTGTCTAATAAAGATGCAATAGAATATGCGTTACTAATTACTATTACTACCATTATAGATATGACTGTTACAGACATTATAGCAGTAGTAAAACCTGCTTTAAAAGCATCATTAAAACGTTTTTGTCCCATTAAATTGCCAACTATAACTGCATTTGCCATATTAAAAGCAAAAGCTGGCATAAATATAGCTGCCTCTATCCTTAGCCCAGTAGTATATGCTGCCATTGCTTCAACGCTATTTGGTAATAGGGCAAGAATAACAAACAAAATTGTAGAACTAATTTGCCAACTAATAGAAATTATACCACTAGGCCAACCGATAGATAATATTTGCTTTAATATAGATCCAGAAAATTTATAATAATTATCAAGAATTTTATAAATCATATATAAGGCTATTAAATATGAAACTAATATACTAATAGCAGTAGAAAGAGCTATACCTTTAAATCCTAAATCAGTAAAATATATAAAATATAAATTTAATAAAATATTTAATATTGATGCAAGAACCATAATATACATTGAAGTTTTCATATTGCCACAAGAACGTAAAACACCATTCATATTTATTAGCATCATATGGAAAAATACACCTAAAGAATATATTTTCAATAAGGTAATCCCGTATTCTTTTACACTTTCTGGAGCATTTAAAAAATTGATTACATTTGATGAAAAAGTTATACCTAAAATGCCAATAATAGCACCAGCAATACAAGATGATAAAACTGCAGTAAAAACTGATGATTTAAACTTAAGTTTATCACCAGATGAATATAATTTAGAAACAACAGAAACTGTTCCCATTGTAATAGCATGACCAGCCATTATAAAAAAACTATATACTTGAGTTGATAAGCCAACGGCAGCTTTTATCTCTTTTCCTAAAAGACCAGCAATATAAACGTCTGTTAAGTTCATTATAAACTCAAAAAACATTATTATCATCATTGGCCAACTCATACTCCAACTTTGTTTTAATAAAGATGGAATATTTAAGGCAACTAAGTCGTTTTTTATTTTTTTCTTAACAATATTAAATTTTTCATGTAAAGTCATCTTTTGGCAATATCATAAATTGACGAAAGTTTAAAGATATTTTTTCACTTTTAAATTTATTTTGGATTTGATATATAATATATTATATAGATATTTAAGGCATTTGGAGTTTAATTATGATTTCATATATTGCCCTTATGATTTACATAATAGCATTTTCTAATATATTACTTTTTTTTACCTTAGGTAGCCGTATATTAAAAACTTTTTTTAATATATTTATGGGTTTAGGTTGTCTAATAAATATTGTAGAGTTACTTGCCGTATGGTGTCATTCTGGCAATTTTCCTACATTCAGTATATTTGGGTTTATATCTATAATATCTGCAGCTTTTGTTGTTACGTATTTTATCCTTTATATTAAATTTGAAAGACCTTTAGTGGGAATGTTTATTAGCCCTTTTAATATTATTTTTTCAATAATTGCTATAGTATATTTTCCAACAACTCTTGAATATCCTACTACTGCTATAGTTGATTCTGTATGGAAATACGGTCATTTACCTTTTGTTATATTAGGCTCAACTTTTTTTATTGCTTCATTTTTAACATCTATTATGTATCTTTTCCAAGAACGCCAATTAAAAGGCAAAAATTTTGGTAAAATATTTCAACGTTTTCCTCCTCTTGATACTATAAATAGCATTACATCTTCATCATTAAAAATAGGTTTTTATTTTTTTACTATAGGTATATTATTAGGCTTTGCTTGGATTATTGATGACGGATTAGAAAATATATTAATTTCATTGAAAGTTGTTTTTTCTATTATTACGTGGGTAGTTTTTTCTATAATTATATCAGTAAAACATTATAAAGGCTTATCTCCTCATAAAATAGCAGTGTTAACAATTTTAGGATTTTTAAGTATGCTTATTGCCTATATAGGTGTAGCAGTATTTCTTATTAGGTGATTTATGCAAATTGAAGTATTAGGATTAAACCATAATAGTGCACCAGTTAATATTCGTGAACGTTTTGCCGTAAAAAGCGAACATCTTGAAGAAATTTATAACAAAATGATGTCTGATAATCATATTTTTGAAGTATGTATTTTATCTACTTGTAATAGAGTTGAATATTACATTGTAACAGATTTTGTAGAATACAAAAAATCAAATATTGTTGATTTAGTAGCAAATTATTGTGGATTAGATAATAATGAATTAGATAAATATACATATTACAAGTATAGCGATAATGCAGTAAAACATATTTTTTCTGTAGCTTCTGGACTTGATAGCCTCGTTTTAGGTGAACCTCAAATTTTTGGACAAGTTAAAACTGCCTTTGAACATTCTAAAGAATACGGTGGTTTTGGAAATTTTTTAAACAAACTTTACGAATTTACTTTAAAAACTGCTAAAAGAGTTAGAACTTATACTGGCATATCAGAAAATCCAGTTTCTGTTAGCTACGCTGCTGTTGAATTATCTAAAAAGATTTTTAGCAACCTTAATGAAGCTAAAGCATTAATTATTGGAGCTGGCGAAATGTGTGAACTTGCTGTGCGTCATCTTGTTGGCTCTAATATTGGATCTATTACAGTTACTAATAGAACTTTTGAAAAAGCAAAAAAATTAGCAGACGAATTTAATGGTGATGCTTTTAGCTTTGATGAACTTAGTAATAGATTATGGGAAGCTGATATTATTATTAGCTCAACTGGTGCACCAGATTACGTTGTTACATCAGAAATGATGAAAAATGCTATGGCTAAAAGAAAGTTTAGACCTATGTTTTTTATAGATATTGCAGTTCCTCGTGATATTGATCCAAAAGGTGCTGAGGTTGCCAATATTTATGTTTATGATATAGATGATTTAAAAAGTGTAGTTGAAGCCAATAAAAAAGAGAGAGAAAAAGAAGCAAAAAAAGCAATAGATATAATTAATATCGCAATTGATAGTTTTAATGAGTCTATGGAAGCTCTTAAAATTGCACCAGTAATTAAAAAATTAAAAACTTCCTTTGATGAAGCACGAATTGAAGAGTTGAGAAAATTTTGTGATAAAAATAAAGTTACAGACCCAGATGAAATTGCAAAATTAAATCACCTTGTTGTATCTACAATCAACAAAATCTTGCATACTCCTTTTACAAATCTTAAACAACATGCTACAGATGGCAGAAAATATTCAATAGGTGATGCAATTAATATCATATTTTTAGAAAAATAATTGGAGTTTTAAATAATGAAAAAAGAAATAGTCATTGCAACAAGAGGAAGTTTGTTAGCTTTATGGCAAGCAGAATTTATAAAAAAATCTATAGAAGAAAAACATAATATCCCTTGTAAATTAAATATTATAAAAACTACTGGAGATAAAATTTTAGATGTTCCATTAGCAAAGATTGGTGGAAAAGGATTGTTTGTTAAAGAAATAGAAGTTGCATTACTTAATATGCAAGCAGATATTGCAGTCCACAGTATGAAAGATGTTCCAATGGAACTGCCAGAAGGTTTAGAATTATACGCTTCTCCAAAGTCAGCTTCACCTAACGATGCTTTTGTTTCTATTAGGTATAATACTATAGCCGAACTTCCTATTGGTGCAAAAGTTGGCACATCATCTTTAAGAAGAAAATTGCAACTTTTAGAAAAAAGAAATGATATAGAAATTTTAGACTTAAGAGGAAACTTACAAACTCGTCTCAAAAAACTTGAAGAAGGAGTTTACGATGCTATAATATTAGCTGAAGCTGGTTTGCGTAGGTTAGAGTTAGATAACCATATTAAAGAAGTTATTCCTACCGATTTTATGTTGCCAGCCTCTTGTCAAGGTATATTGGGTATAGAAATTAGAAGTAATGATAGCGAGATTAAAGAAATATTATCTTTTCTAAAAGATAATGATACAGAAATTAGAGCAACTTGCGAAAGAGCTTTTTTAAGAAAATTACAAGGTGGTTGCCAAGTGCCTATAGCTTGCCATTCTGTTATAAAAGATAATAAAATTCACGTTAAAGGCATACTATATAGTCTTGACGGAAAAGAAAAAATAGAAAAATCTCTTACTGGAGATATTTTAAATTCTGAAAAATTAGGCTACAATTTAGCTGATGAAGTTATTAATGCTGGTGGCGATAAAATTTTAAAGGATATATATTCATAATTTATGGCTAAGACATCAAAAAAAGTTCTCGTTACAAGACAATTTGAACAAGTTGGCAGTTTTGTAAATGCTTTATCTAAAAAAGGTCATTATCCTTTTTTATTACCAATGATAGAGACTGTTCAATTATGTCCTACTATTGATGATGGCATATACGAAGTAGTGCTTTTTACAAGTGCTAATGCCGTTAAATACTTTGCACCTTACAACGATAGAGTTCGTGGTTTAGTTTATATTGCAGTAGGACCAAAAACGGCTCAAGCAATGCAAGTTTTTTTAGGTGTATCGGCAGATAGGATACCAGTAGTTTACGATATTCAAAATGTAAAAAAAATACTGACTTCAATTAAACTTGACGGTGCAAGAATTTTGTCTCCTGGAGCAAAAGATAGAAGCGATGAATCTCTTAATGAAATTAGCAATATGGGTGCAAGTATTTTAACTCCAGTAGTTTATGAAACAAATTTTGCCGATTACCCAAAAGGTTACGTTGACCAATTTATAGTTGATAATAAAATAAATACAGTAACATTCTGTTCTCCATCATCTGCAAAATCTTTCGTATCTCAAGTTAATATAGATATTTCAAAATTAGATATTATATCTATTGGTGCTACTACATCAGATTATCTAAATAGTGTAGGTATCAAATCTCGCTATCCAGATATATATACTGTTGAAGCTATGGCAGATATTATTTAAATAAAAGGTGTTTTATGGATTTTCCTATAGTTCGTTCAAGACGACTTCGCAAAAATGAAACAATTAGAAAAATGGTTAGAGAAACTAAATTATCGGTAGATGATTTTATATATCCTCTCTTTGCTGTAGAGGGAAACAATATAAAAAAAGAAATTTCATCAATGCCAGATGTTTATCAAATGAGTATAGATAAAATAGTAGATGAATGTATTGAAATTGAAAAATTAGGTATATCGTCTGTTATATTATTTGGAATACCTAATCATAAAGATTCTTCTGGTAGTGGTGCTTATGACGATAATGGTATTATACAAAAAACTATTAAAGCTATTAAAGAAAACACAAATTTATACGTAATTACAGATGTTTGTCTTTGTGAATATACAGACCATGGTCATTGTGGCATCATAATAGATGGCGATGTAGATAACGATTCTACATTAGAATTATTAGTTCAAGAAGCTGTGTCTCATGCTAATGCTGGTGCTGATATGGTAGCACCTAGTGATATGATGGACGGTAGAGTTGCTGCTATAAGAGATGGACTTGATGATAATGGTTTTGATAATATACCTATTATGAGTTATGCTGTAAAATATGCCTCTGGATATTATGGCCCATTTAGAGAGGCTGCAGAATCAACTCCAACTTTTGGTGATAGGCGTAGCTACCAGATGGATCCAGCCAATAGAAGAGAAGCAATTAAAGAAGCCACACAAGATATAAAAGAAGGTGCTGATATAATTATGGTTAAACCAGCCCTTGCGTATATGGATATAATTAGAGATGTAAAAAATATATGCAATATTCCTGTTGCTGCATATAATGTATCTGGAGAATATTCTATGGTAAAAGCAGCTGCAAAACTTGGCTGGATAGATGAAGATAGAGTTGTTACAGAAACTCTTACTGGAATGAAAAGGGCAGGAGCAGATTTAATCATAACTTACCATGCAAAACAAATGGCAAAATTGTTATAAAATATAAGCCCGATTTAATCGGGCTTTGCATTAAAAATCTAACGTAGCAAATAAATCTTTTAAAGTTTCTGCTCGGCGAATTAATTCTACAGAACCGTCTTTTTTATATAATAATTCTGCAGAGCGAAGTTTTCCATTATAATTAAAGCCCATAGCATGACCGTGAGCACCAGTATCATGAATAACTAAAATATCGCCATTTTCTATTTCTGGTAAATTTCTATCAATTGCAAATTTGTCATTATTTTCACATAAAGAACCAGATACGTCATAAACTTTGTTAATAGGGCTATTTTCTTTACCTAAAACTGTAATATGGTGATATGCTCCATACATTCCTGGACGCATTAAGTTTGCCATACACGCATCAACGCCAATATAATTTTTGTATATATTTTTTTTATGAATTGCTTTCGTAATTAAGTAACCGTATGGACCAGTAATAGCTCTACCAAGCTCGTAAAATATTTTTGGTTTATTGTTTCTATTTAAGAAAATATTGTTATATACATTTTTTATTTTTTCAGATAAAATATTCCATTCAATTTTATTTTGCTCTGGTTTATAAGGTATGCCTATACCTCCACCAAGATTAACAAATTCTATATTTATATTTAATAAATCTTCAATTTCTGCTACTAACTCAAATAAAATCAAAGCAGTTTCAGCAAAATAGTCTGGATTTAACTCATTTGAAGCAACCATTGTATGCATTGCAAATCGTTTAACGCCTTTTTCTTTGCAAATTTTATATGCTTCTTTCATTTGCTCTTTAGTTAAACCGTATTTTGCATCTTCTGGTTTGCCTATAATCTCGTTGCCACCTTTTAAAGGACCTGGATTATACCTAAAACAAATTAATTCTGGCATTTTTCCTATTGATTTTTCAAGGTAATCAATATGAGTAATATCGTCAAGATTAATGATTGCTCCAAGCTCGTATGCTTTTTTAAATTCTTCTTCTGGAGTATCATTTGATGTAAACATAATCATTTCGCCTTTAATTCCAGCTTTTTCACACAAAATCAACTCTGCCATTGAACTACAATCTGCACCAAAACCTATATTTGAAAGTAATTTCAATATATGAGGGTTAGGAAGAGCCTTAACTGCAAAATATTCCCTAAATCCATTTGCCCACGAAAAAGCATTAATAAATTCTTTTCCATTTTCAATAATTGCATTTTCATCGTATATATGAAAGGGTGTAGGGTAATCTTTTATAATTTTTTCTATAATTTCTTTTGTAAAAGGGATACTCTTAATAGACATTTTTAGCTCCATTAATCAATAATTTTTCAACATATTACCAAAAAAAAGTAATATATCAATAAAAAGTGTAAATTTAAATAAATATTATAATAGTTCGTTGCAATATTTATTTGAATTTACCGTTATAAAATAATATTATTTTTTTTGTTGACAAAAAATAATTACCACTATACTATTTTAGTCTAATTTTATTACAACCGAATAGGAACGCACGGAGATAGATTTACCTTGTTTGCGGATTTAAATGATAAACTTTCTGCTATTTTTAGACGGCTGAAAGGTGAGACACGTATTACTGAAGCCAATATTACTGACGCTGTTAAGCAAGTACGTATGGCACTTCTTGAAGCTGACGTCAATTATAAAGTCGTCAAAAGTTTCATTAGTGATGTTCAAAATGCCGCTATAGGTGAAGATGTTCTTAAGAGTGTATCTCCAGCTCAACAATTTATCAAAATAGTTCATGACAAATTAGTAGATGTATTAGGTGGCAAAGATTATGATGCTACTATTTCTTTGCAACCTAATCCACCTACAATTATTATGTTATCAGGTTTGCAAGGTTCTGGAAAAACTACTACTGCTGCAAAACTTGCAAGATACTTTTCTAAAAGTGGCAGAAATGTATTAATGGTAGCTGCAGATATTTATCGTCCAGCTGCTATTACTCAGTTAGAAGTATTAGGCAAAAATTTATCAATTGATGTTTATTCAGAAAAAGATAATAAAGACGCCGTTAAAATTTCTAAAAATTCTATAGATTACGCTAAAAAAACTGCAAAAGATGTGGTAATTGTTGATACGGCTGGTAGGTTGCATATTGATGAAAATCTTATGACAGAAGTAGTAAATGTTAAAAATGCTATTTCTCCTCATTATATATTTTTCGTTGCAGATTCTATGACTGGTCAAGATGCAGTTAATGCTGCATCGGCTTTTAATGAACGTCTTGAAATTACTGGAGTAATTCTCACAAAAACAGATGGCGATTCAAGGGGTGGTGCAGCTCTTTCTGTCAAATCTGCTACTGGTAAACCTTTAATGTTTGTTGGAACTGGAGAAAAACCAGACGAATTTGAAGTTTTTCACCCTGATAGAATGGCTTCACGTATTTTAGGTATGGGTGATATTGTTTCTTTAGTAGAAAAAGCCCAAAGTGCTATTGATGAAGACGAAGCAAAATCAATGGCAAGCAAAATGAAAACTGGTCTCGATTTTAATGATTTATTAAGCCAGTTTAATATGATGAAAAAAATGGGTTCTATTGAAAGTATAATCAACTTAATCCCTGGTTTACCAAAAATAAATAGCAACGATATTGATGAAAAAAGAATACTTCGCACTCAATCAATAATTTTTAGTATGACTAAATTAGAAAGAAAAAATCCAAATATATTAAATGGTAGCAGAAAAAAACGTATTGCAAAAGGAGCTGGCGTTACTGTTACAGAAGTTAATAGATTAATAGACCAACTTAATCAAATGAATAAGATGTTTAAAAAATTTGGTCGTAAAATAGGTGGCAAATCGGAAGCTGCCAGTATGAAAGAATTATCTCGTTTAATGCGAGGAATGAAATAAAAATTATTTTTTATAATAATAAACGGAGGTAGATAAGTGGCTACAAAAATCAGACTTATGCGTGCTGGACGTAAGAAACGTCCTTTTTATCGTGTTGTCGTTTCTGATTCAAGAAGTCGTAGAGACGGTGCATTTATTGAGATTATAGGAACGTATAATCCTCTTCCAGAAACACCAGAAATCAGAATTGACGAAGAAAAAGCATTAAAATGGCTTAATGTTGGTGCTATTCCAACAGATACAGCAAAAAGTCTTATGTCTAAAGCTGGCATAATCAAAAAATTTGCTGATGCAAAAGCAGTATCAAAAAAAGGGTAGTATAAATGATAGAATTAGTTAAACATATTGTTACTCCAATAGTTGAATTTCCAACTCAAATTGAAATTCGTGAAGTTGAAGGCGAAAAATCAACTATAATAGAGTTGAAAGTTGCTGAAAGTGATCTTGGAAAAGTTATTGGAAAGCAAGGACGCACAGCAAAAGCAATACGCACACTTCTTTCTGCAGCTTCTGCAAGAGCTGGAAAAAGATATAGCCTTGAAATTGTAGAAAAATAAGGCGTTAGAATGAATTTCGTCCGAGTAGGCTACATATCTGGGACTTTTGGACTTGATGGAGCAGTTAGGGTTAAGCCAATTACAGAAAATCCAGATATTTTTTATAATATGGAGTTTTTGCTTTTATCAAAAATAGATAGTCTTGTGCCAGTAAAATCTCTTAAAATAGATGATATAAGAGAGCATAAGAATTATTTTGTTGTTGAATTATCATCAATCAACGAAATAAAAGAAGCAGAAAACTTAAAAGGGTTTTCAGTAGTTATTCCAGAATATATGTTGCCAGAGGAAAATGAGGACGAAATATATTGGTATAAAATTAATGGGGCTTGTGTAAATAATCTACAAAATGACAAAATAGGCATTCTTTGTGATTATATGGAAACTGGCTCAAAAGATGTTTTTAGAATTAAATTAAATAATGGCGGATATGCCCTTGTATCAAATAATAAAGACCATGTCTTAAATATTGATACAAAAAACAAAATAGTTACTGTAAATGAAGAAGGGTTAGTTTTTGAAAACTTATAATATTATAACTATTTTTCCAGATATGTTTAAAACTCCTTTTAATCAAGGGGTTATATCTAAAGCAGTAGAAAAAGGTATATTATCAATAAACCCTATTGATTTACGAGAATATGCAGAAGGCAAACATCGTATTACTGATGATTACCAATACGGTGGTGGAGTAGGGTTAGTTATGAAAGTAGAGCCTATTTGCCAAGCTGTTAAAAGTATCCGTCAAAATAGTAATACCCACGTTATACTTCTTGACCCAAAAGGCAAAAAATTTTGTCAAAAAGAAGCAGAACGGTTATCTACTATAGATAATATTACATTTATTTGTGGTAGGTATGAGGGTGTAGATGAACGAGTGAAAGAGCTTGTAGTTGATGAGGAATTTTCTATCGGTGATTTTATATTGACTGGTGGAGAGTTAGGTGCAATGGTTATGATTGATTCCATTGCAAGGTTAGTAGATGGAGTTTTAGGAGATGAAACTTCAAAAGATGATGAATCTTTTACTACTGGAATGTTAGAATATCCTCATTATACGAGACCTTATGAATATGACGGTTTAAAAGTGCCAGATGTTTTAATTAATGGCAACCATGCTGAAATTGAGAAATGGAGAAAAGAAAAAGCATTATCCATTACTAAATTACGCCGTCCAGATTTACTTGATGTATCTAAATTAGATAAAAATACCTTAGTATCTTACTGTAAGGAAAGGTATAGAGGAAAGGGTAAAAAATTAAAGTTGAATGTAGCTTTAATGCATTATCCAATGAAAGATAAACAGTCGGATATAGTTGCAACGGCAATTACTAATCTTGACTTACACGATATATCAAGAAGTTGTAGAACGTATAGTGTTGATACATATTTTGTAATAACACCTGTTAAAGCTCAAAGAGAAGTAGCAGGTAGAGTTATTAAACACTGGATAGATGGTTTTGGTGCAGATTATAACCCAAATAGGAAAGAAGCCTTTTCACGAACAGTTATTAAAGAGTCTTTATTGCAAGCAATTAAAGACATTGAAGAAAGATATAATAAAAAACCAAAACTTGTTGCAACTACAGCAAAAACAGAAAAAGCAACAATTACAACAGCAACTCTTGGAGTTATTGCTGAAAATGAACCAGTTTTGTTACTTTTTGGAACAGGCTGGGGGTTTGCAGATGAAGTATTTGATATAGCAGATTATATTTTGGAGCCTATTGAGGGCGTAGGAGAATTTAATCATTTATCGGTTAGAAGTGCTGTAGCAATACTTCTTGATAGGATTACAGAAAAATTAGGAGGATAAAATGAAAAATAAGATTATCCAAGCTGTTGAATCAGAATATACACAAAGACAGCTTCCAGAATTTCGTTCTGGGGATACAGTGCGAGTTAATTTCCGTATTGTAGAAGGTAATAAAGAGCGTATTCAGCCTTATGAAGGAGTAGTTATTGCTATTCATAGAGGTGGAGTAGGAGCTACTTTTACAGTTCGTAAAGTTGTAGGCGATATTGGAGTTGAAAGAACTTTTCCTTTCCATTCTCCACGTATAGAAAGCCTTGAAGTAAAAAGAACTGGTCGTGTTCGTCGTGCTAAACTTTTCTACTTAAGAGCATTAAGAGGAAAAGCTACACGTATCAGAGAACGTAAAAAAGGTTTTTAATAAGAGTTTAAGCATTATTTTGCTTGACTTGTAGATACAAATTTATTAGAAAAATTAGTATTAAAAATGAGGATTGATAAAATGAAATCAACTTGGGCAAAACCGGGTTCTTTTGAACAAAAATGGTATATGTATGATGCAGATGGTGTTATCCTTGGTCGTTTAGCGTCTAAAATTGCTATGACTTTAATGGGCAAAACTAAACCAATATACACTCCATCAATAGATACTGGTGATTTTGTGGTTGTTGTTAATGCTGAAAAAATTGCTACAACTGGCAAATTTAAAGAAAGAGATAAAAAATATAATTGGCATTCTGGATACCTTGGTGGTATCAAAGAAAGAACTCTTGGCGAAATGCTTGACAGAAAACCAGAAGAAGTGCTTCGTCTTGCAGTAGAACGTATGCTTCCAAAAACTCGTTTAGGACGCAAAATGATTAAAAAACTTAAAGTATATGCAGGTCCAGAGCATCCTCATACAGCTCAACAACCTGTTAAAGTAGAGCTTTAGGAGGATTATAAATGTCAGGTTATTTTTACGGAACAGGTCGTAGAAAAACATCAGTTTCACGTGTTTTTTTAAAACAAGGTAAAGGTGAAATTACTGTTAACGGTAAATCTTTAGAAGATTATTTTGAGCGTATGACTGCACGTCAAATTGTTATGCAACCACTCGTTACTATAGATCAAGTTGGTAAATTTGATTTATATATTACTGTTAGTGGTGGTGGCAAATCTGGTCAAGCTGGAGCAGTTAGACATGGTCTTGCAAGGGCTTTAGAAGAATTTGATTCATCATTTCGTCCAGCATTAAAGAAAGCTGGCTTTATGACGAGAGATTCAAGAATGGTTGAAAGAAAGAAATACGGCAAGCCGAAAGCAAGAAAAAGCGACCAATACTCAAAACGTTAATTTATATTTACAAATTAATTATATTTTAAAATACCATTTAAAAAGGCATAACTTATTGGAAGTTATGCCTTTTTTACTAATAATAAATATTTGTATAAATTTTTATAAAAAATCAACGGACATTTTCTTTTGGTTCTTCTGCCGTAATTTCTAAGTATTCTCTTGCAATACGTAAAGAATTATTGGGGATTTTTCTCATTTCATTATAAGAAACATCATCAATAATATCTGGTTGATTTGCATTTGCTTCATCTGCTTCTACTGCATATTTAAGTATTTTTTTTAATTCAAGTTGCACTGTTTTTACAAATTCAGAATGAATTTTATATATTTCACTTCTATATTGTTTCGTAAGTTTTTGTAATTCTTCAGAGTTTTTATTGTAATCTTTGTTAGATTCAATTGTATCAAAAGCAGCAATGTTTGCGTCTAATGTGGCAAAAGGTTTTTCATATCTTTTCCATAACTCTTTCATATCATTATTATATTTATTTTTTAGAGTAGCTATTTTTTTCTCTGTTTCTTGTTTTAGTTTTCTAAAGTTTTCTGATGTTTCTATAGCTTTAGTTCTTGCTGCAATGTCAACATTAGTTTGGTCATTATCGGAATATTGTTGAGTAGCCATACCTGTTTGTTGTATTTGTGTCGCATATTTTTGTGGATTTATACCTTTTTGCTTCATTCTATTATATATGAATTTCTCAGCTTCTTCATCGTTCATTTTTGATAACTTTTGAAATTCATCTTCTGTCAAATCTAAATCTTTCATCATCTGCTCAACTACACTTAATCCTACTTCTATTTGCTTCATATCTGGTTCTTTATAAGTTTTTTTAGGTGTAGCACTTTTTTTACCAATAGATTTTTGTGCCTTAGTTATTAAGTCATTTTCATACTTGTCAATTTGTTTATCTAATTTCTGAATTTCATTAGTGAAACTTTCTGGATAATATCCTGTCTCAATATATTGCACTTGTGTAGGTATGTTTGGAATGCTATTGATGATTTTTTCTGCAAAACTTTGAGCATAAGAATAATTACCAGTAAAGTAAAAACAGGTAGCAAATAGTAAAATAAAAATTTTTTTCATATATTCCTCCTTTTATTCCCTGTAACTATTTATATAATATATCAACTGTTTATTCAAATAAAAAATAAATTATCCAAAATATACCTAATAAGCTAACTTGATTTATAATAAATAAACTGATATTTTGTATGAGTATAACATTTTAGTAAAATTAAGGATTTATATTATATGCAAATATTATACGTTGCCACAAAAAATAATCATAAACTTACAGAAATAAGAGATATATTAAAAGATGTGCCTTATGATATATTATTATTTCCAAATATGCCAGATATAGAAGAAACTGGAAATACTTTTGAAGAAAACGCATCAATAAAAGCTGTAGAATTATCGCTTTTAACCGATGAAATAGTTATTGCTGACGATTCTGGTTTAAGTGTAGATGCTTTAAAGGGAGAGCCAGGTATATATTCAGCAAGGTATGCTGGTAATAAAGGAGATGAGGCTAATAATATTAAACTATTATCAAATATGAAAGATGAGAAAAATAGAAAAGCTCGTTTTATATGTGTTATATCATTAGCTAAAAAAGGTAAGGTATTAAAACTATTTCGTGGAAAAGTAGAGGGTGATATTGCTTATTCTCCATGTGGAAATGGTGGTTTTGGTTACGATCCTATTTTTTTGCTACCTAATGGCAAGAGTATGGCTCAACTATTACCAGAAGAAAAAAATAATATTAGTCATAGAAAAAAAGCATTAGAGCAACTAAAAAATTATTTAATTAATCAATAGGACGATTATGTGGCGTTTTTTTGGTATAATTATTACTCTCATTATTTTTTCTTTATATGGAGCTTATTTATACGTAGTAAGTGAAGTAGAATATCTTAAAACTTTCGTTCCAGAAATTAATATTAATACGTCTAAAGAGTCTGAAATAAAGTTAGTAGTTTATGGCGATAACGGATTAGAAATGTATAAAGAGTATTTTCGCCGTAGTAAAAATATTCCAGACGATTACGATATGAAAAAAATAATTTTTCTTACAGATAAGATAATAAAGAGTAAACAACCTTTACCCAAAAATTATGGCATAGAGAGATGGAAGTTATTTATTATTAAAAATAGAGGAATAGATCCATTTTCTTTAAAAGGTGTAGTATTAAACCATTATGCTAATAATCTTTTATCAGAAAATAATCTTACTGGTTTTAAAGCAGAGCTTGTTAGGTGGTTTACACTGTCAAAATTAAATAAGATTTATGATAATAATAAATTGTATAGAATGTATCTTGATACTCCGTCTTTTGGCGAAAATATATATGGTTTAGCAGCTGCAGCCGAATATTATTTT
Organism: Mucispirillaceae bacterium; assembly: GCA_045538075.1. Lineage (GTDB taxonomy): Bacteria > Chrysiogenota > Deferribacteres > Deferribacterales > Mucispirillaceae > JAZSQT01. Next base: position 8,000 of record JAZSQT010000165.1, on the reverse strand, counting down.
GCTAAATCTGTTAAAGAAATATCTATATTAGAAACGGCATTTCTTATAGCAATGGTATCTAAAGAAAAATTGATTACTCCAAAAGATGATTTTTCATACCTTGATAAGTATGCACGGATTGCATTAAAAAGTTTGTATGAAGAGGGTTTAATTACTTTAGACGAATATAATAACGAAGTTTCTAATGTAATAAAGATTGTAGAAAATAAACCTTTTGAAGTTATTGAACCGTCATACGTTGCAGAGGTATTAAATATAATAAAAAAAGATGACCGTTTTAAAATTGGCGAAGAAACAATTAAAATCTATACTGGGTATAATAAAAGTGCAACAGATATTGCAAGAAGAGTTGTAGAGACAAGTTTAAAAAATAAAGATAAAAGGCTTCAAATGTCTTTCGTCTTAGTAAATAAAGATACTAAAGCCGTAGAAGTAGCTATTGGTAGTAAAATTTATGACAGTAAATCAAATAGAGCATTTACTCTAAAACGTCAAATGGCATCAACCTTTAAACCTATTGTATATATTGCTGCCTTTGAAAAAGGCTATAAACCAAACGATAGAATTGTTGATAAACCTTACAACTTTAAGGTTGGTAGATCAACTTATTCACCTCGCAATTATGAAGATTTTTTTATGGGCAATATTCCTTTAAGATACGGTTTAATATATTCTTTAAATAATGCTACAGTTCGTTTAGCAGAAAAAGCCGGTTTAATACGTGTTCGTAATATGGCAGTAGATATAGGAATGAATAACACTGTTATGCCTTTTCATGCAATGGCATTAGGTTCATTTTCTACTACTGCATTAAATGTTGCTCAAATGTATTCAACGTTAGGTAATTTTGGAGTTAGAAGTATTCCAAAATTAATATTAAGGGTAGAAGCTGGCGATAAAGTTTACGATATGAGGGAAGAACCAAAAGTAGTTTTTAGTAACAAAACTGCAATGCAAGTGTTGAAAATAATGCAAGATGTAGTAAATAGAGGGACTGCAAGAGGGGCAAAAATGTTACCTGGAACAGCTGCAAAAACTGGCACATCTGATAATTATAGAGATGCTTGGACTGTAGCACTATTTGGTTCATACGTGGCAGTTTGTTGGGTAGGTTACGATGATTATACATCAATGGGGGAAGATAGTTCTGGTGGTAGAATGGCTGCTCCAGTAATAAGCAGATTTCAAAGGGATTTTTTCCCTAAGGGGACTACATTTTCCTTTACTTTTCCTGCAAATAATATATTAAATAGGGCAGAACTTGAAAAAGATAGTGTGGCAGTATTAAATGAGTGATAAAAAAATAGTATTTTTAACTGGGTTTATGGGTGTAGGAAAAAGTGCAACTGGTATTGAATTATCAAAAATATTAAATTATAGTTTTCTTGATACAGATACACTTATAGAAGAAATGTATAATACTACTATACCTAAAATTTTTGAAGAAGAAGGCGAAATAGCTTTTAGGGAATATGAAAAATCTACTTTAGAAAAAATTAAAAATATGTCTAAGGTTATTATATCTGTTGGTGGAGGAATGGTAACTTATAAAGACAATATAGATATTATGAAAAAAATAGGTGTAGTTATATGTTTAACTGCAAGTCCAGATGAGATTTATAAACGAGTTTCATCATCTAATATTGAAAGACCCTTATTAAAATGCGATAATCCAAAAGAAAAAATAATTTCTTTATTACAAAAAAGAGCTTATTATTACATGAAATCAGATGTAATAATAAATACTGATAATAAATCAGTTGAAAATGTAGCTATAGAGATTAAAGAAAGGTTGAATTTATGACAGATTTTAATGTATCAATACCAGCATCAAATACTAATTATAATATTAAAATTTCATCAAATATTGCAAAAGATAGTATAGATAGCCATTATAATAATGGTGGTTTTTTTATTGTTGATAAAAATGTTTTTGAATTATACAAAGATATGATGCCTGTTGATAGAATATACGTATATGAATCATCAGAAGATAACAAATCTTTATCTTCAATTGAAGAAATATTAAGTTGGTTATTGAAAGAAAAAGCCTTAAGAGATAGTAGCGTAATGGCTATTGGAGGAGGCATTACTGGTGATGTTGCTGGTTTTGTTTCTGCAATTTATATGCGTGGGATAAAAGTAATACAAATGCCTACAACTTTATTATCAATGGTAGATTCAAGTGTTGGTGGAAAAACTGGCGTTAATTTTTGTGGTATAAAAAATAATATTGGAGCCTTTCATCAACCAAGTGAAGTTGTAATAGATTTAAATTTTTTAAAAACGCTATCAAAAGATGAATATCTTAATGGTTTTGCAGAAGTTATCAAAATTGCTGCTATTGAAGATAGTGATTTTTTTGAATTTTTAGAGAATAATAAAAAAGCTATTTTAGATAGAGATGTTAATATAATGGAGCAAGTAGTATATAAATCTTGTAGATTAAAGGCAAATATAGTAGAAGCTGACGAAAAAGAAAGTGGCAAAAGAAAATTATTAAATTTTGGTCATACTATAGCTCATGGAATAGAGAGTGATTCAAATCATAATATTCATCATGGTTATGCTGTTGCAATGGGTATGATGTATGAAACAGAATATGCTTATAAGAATAAATATGCAGATAAAGAAGTTTACGATAAGATAAAAAATATATTACAAAATTTCGGTTATAATATTGAATATAAACCAAGAAACATTGATAATTTTATAAAAGCAATAGCAAAAGATAAAAAAGCTACAAAAAATGGCATTAGCATTGCCTTGACAGTAACAGGAATGAAAGGTAAAATAATAAATGGTGTTATGGCTTCTGATTTAGCCGATTTATTTATATAAAATTATATTAGATTAAAATAATACTATAATAGAGGTTAAAGCATTGGATGACAGAATATATGCAAGATATATGTCAGATGTAGCTTATTTTCTTTCAAAATTAGAAGCTGCTCCAGACTCATACTATTTTATTCCGATAGCTTTAGCGTATAATAAATTAGGCAAATATGATGAAACTATTTCTATTTGCAGAAAAGGATTAGAACATTTTCCCTCAAGTTGTCCAGCTAGGGTTCTCCTTGCAGAAGCATATCTATATAAAGGCGATACAGACCAATCAAGGGATTTACTTTTTGATGTATTAGTTGAAGATGGCGACAATTATAAAGCCTTAAAATTATTAGGCATCATTTATCAAACTCTTGAAATGAATGATGAGGCTGTTAGATATTTGCGTGGTGCTTATATAAGGTCGCCAGAAGATGCAGAATTGAAGAAAACTCTTAAAGAGTTAGGTGCTAGTGTAGATATTGATGATATTTTAAAAGAATCTACTGGAAATTCTGATTTAGCAGCTGAAGAAGAAGATGAAGAATCTAAAACATTTTTAGAAATTGAACAAAAAATTAAAAACGCAGAACTCGTTATGGCTGATTTAGCGTCAGATCATACTATAATGGGGCCTTCTCATGGACACGATGAGCCAGCTAAAGAAGAATCAAACACATTATCAGATGACGAATTAGAAAATTTAATATCTCAAGCTGGGAATATCACTTATACGCCATCAGTAAAAGATGATGATGATAATTCAACATTCTTTGATACGAGCCATTTATTTGGCATGGAAAGTGAGCCAGTTCAAGATGTAAAACTTCATGGTGATAACGAAAGAGCTGCTGATGTTGAAGATATAGTTGCAGAATATAATAGAGATTATGGAAACAATATTTTAGACGGTATTCCAGAACGTGCAACTACTCCAGAAGATGTTGATGCAATTATTGCTGCTTTTCAACGTGAAGAAGAAGCTAAAAGTGGCAAAAAACCTGCTCCGAAAAAAGAGGAACCTCCTACAAGTAGCAATACGCTTTCAAATGATGAAATAGATGCTTTGCTTGGTTCATTTCAAGAAGAAAAAGATAGTAATGAAGTATTTGATGATGAATTAGAAAATGCTTTTAAAGCCCACGAAGAGATGAAGGCAAATAGTAATGAAGTTTTTAATGATGAATTAGAAAATGCTTTTAAAACCCATGAAGAAATAAATAAACATGATGAAACTACAAGTGATTTATTATCAGCCTTAAGTGATAATGAAGATGATACTTTAATGGAAAGTTTAATTTCTGATTTAAATAGTGATGATATAGATGAATCTACCAGTGATTTATTATCTGCTTTAGGCGATAGTGATGATGAAGAAGATGAAAACGATACATCTACAGAAGATTTACTTTCTGTATTAGGAGAAGAAGAATTACCTTTAGATGATTCATTTAACCAAATAGAAGAAGAAGGCACAACAGAAGATTTGCTATCTGAATTAATCGGTAACGATACCCAAAATATTAGCACGATAGATATAGAAGAAAAAATAGAAGAAGATAATACAATTTCGTTATTATTAGATAGTAATGAAGAAAATTCTATTGAAATCAATGAAGTATCAAACGATGATAAATCTAATAATTTAGAGTTTTCATTAGAAGATATGATTAGTGATGATGAAGATGTAGAACACGATTATGATGATACTATTAATGAAAATTTAGGAGAATCATCACCATTTATACAATCAGATATTTTAGATGAAATTTATGAATCATCAAAAATTGATGAAGAAATAGATTCAATAGAAGAAAGTATGGCATATATGGAAGATGAAGTTGTTACTAAAGATAGTTTAAAAGAATTATCTGAATATCGTTCTTTGAAAGAAAGGCAAATTGATAAACTTGAAGAAACTCTTGATAAAATTCGTAAAAAGGCTGAAATATGAAAATATTAGTTATTAATGGTCCAAATTTAAATATGTTAGGTCAAAGGGAAGCAAACCAATACGGCACAATATCTTATAACGATTTAGAAGTTAGAATATTAGATAAAGCTGGTGATTTAGGTATAGATGTTGATATTTTTCAATCAAATTTTGAGGGTGAGATAGTAGAAAAAATACAAAATGCAGAAAATTATAATGGTATTATAATAAATGCTGGAGCCTATACTCATACAAGTATTGCTATTAGAGATGCTTTATTATCAATAAAAGCACGTTTTATAGAAGTTCACTTATCTAATGTATATTCAAGGGAGCCTTTTCGCCATAAATCTTATTTATCTGATATAGCTATAGGTGTAATAGCAGGGTTTAAAGAGCATTCTTACTTGCTTGCATTAGAATATTTTTCATCGGAAGACTAATTATGATAGAGAAAATAAGACAAATCCTTAAAGATAAAAATGTAGATGCTTTTTTTATTACAAATATTAATGATATTAGATATTTAAGTGGTTTTACTGGCTCTACAGCATATATGATAATAACTAATGAAAAATCATTTTTTTATACAGACGGTAGATATACATTACAAGCTGCTATGGAAGTTGGAAACGGTATATTAAGTATAGTCGTAAAAAGTTATAGAGAGATGATTGAAAAAGAAATGTCAAAATATGACAAGGTTCTATTGCAACCAAATTGTTTTTTATCTGTGGCAGAAATAGTAAGGAAAACTGGAGCAGAAATTATTGTTGATGATGAAGATAGCATTAAAGTAATGCGAATGATAAAAAATGAAAATGAAATTAATCTTATAAAAGCTCAATATAAATTAGCTGCAAAATCATTTAAAGATAGTCTTTCTTCTTTTCGTATAGGTGTTTCAGAAAAAGAATGGGCAGCAATATTAGAGTATAATTTAAAGAAAAATAATGCTGATGGTGTTAGTTTTGAAACAATAGTTGCTTCTGGTAAAAGGAGTGCGTTACCTCATGGAGTTGCAAGCAATAAAATTATAGATGAAAATGAACCAGTGTTAATAGATTTTGGTTCAAAACAAGGTTATACAAGCGATTATACAAGAATGGTATATAACGGTAGTGATAAAGAAGTAAAAAATATTATTGGCATAGTTAGAGAAGCGTTATTAAAGGCAATAGCAGCAGTAGAAGTAGGTGTTGAATGTCGTGAAATAGATTTAATTGCACGAGAACATATTTCATCATTTGGATACGGAAAATATTTTAATCATTCTTTAGGTCATGGTGTAGGTATAGATGTTCATGAGCTACCATTGATAAATGTAGAGAGTAAAACTAAATTAGCAGAAGGTATGATTTTTACTATAGAACCGGGAATTTATTTGCCAAACTCTTTTGGTGTTCGTCTTGAAGATACTGTATTAGTAACTTCATCTGGGGCAGAAGTTATTAGCAGTCATCTTGATAATTACGTTTATTCAATAGAAAATTAATAATTTTTAAGGCAATAATTAATATAAAACATTTTTTTTAAGTTTTTATTATTTAAAATATTGGTTTATTATTGAAATATATTAATATATGTGCTAAAAAGTATCTGATATATCTTCAAGTGTGTGGAGGATTAGATGCAAGAATATGGCACTATGAAAAAAGTAGGTCTATTTTTAGGTCCTATTTTATTTATTTTATTACTTTTAATTGATGCACCTGCTGGAATGAAACCAGAGGCGATGAAAGTTGCTGCAGTTACGGTTTTAATGGCTATTTGGTGGATTACAGAAGCTGTACCGATTCCAGCTACATCTTTATTACCTATTATAATGTATCCAACATTAGGTGTTATGAAGGCTTCAGAAGCTACAGCACCTTATGCAAATCAGACAATTTATCTTTTTATCGGTGGTTTTTTTATTGCAGTTGCAATGGAAAGATGGAATTTACACAAACGTATAGCACTTCATACTATTAGAGTTGTTGGTTTAAGCCCAGCAATGATGACTTTAGGCTTTATGATTGCAACAGCTGCAATATCTATGTGGGTGTCAAATACTGCTTGTGCTATGATGATGGTTCCAATAGGATTGGCTGTTATTACTCAAGTTACTGGTAAATCATCTAAAGAAATTCTTTCTGGTTCTACTGGTTTATTTGAGATGAATTTTGCAAAAGGTTTAATGCTTGGTATTGCTTATGCTGCTTCAATTGGTGGTGTTGCAACAATTATTGGAACTCCTCCAAATACTATTATGGTTGGTATGATGGATAGTATGTATGGAGTTCAAATTACTTTTGCTCAATGGTTACTTTTTGGTTTACCACTTTCTATTATTATGATGGTAGCAACTTGGGTTCTACTTACTAAATTGTTGTTTCCAACAGGTGATTTAAAACTTTCTGAAGGCAGAGATGTTATAGATAGAGAAATTGCTAAATTAGGCACAATTACTTATCAAGAGAAAGTAGTTCTTGGAGTTTTTTCTTTAGTAGCTATTGCTTGGGTTGCTGGAAGTTTCGTAAAAATTTCATTTATTAACGATACAGTTATTGCAATGATGGGAACACTACTACTTTTTATAATCCCATCTGATTGGAAAAAAGGCGAGTTTATTCTTGATTGGAAAACTGCAGTTAAAATTCCATGGGATATAGTTCTTCTTTTTGGTGGTGGTTTTGCTGTTGCTGGAGCTTTTGGCAAAACTGGTTTAGCAAAATGGATGAGCGAGCAACTTACACTCTTAGATGGCGTAAGTGTTCTAATATTTGTTCTTATTGCAACACTTTTAGTTGTATTCTTAACAGAAGTTACATCAAATACTGCTACTGCAACTCTTCTTGTTCCTATTATGGGTAGTGCTGCTGTTGCTATGGGAGTTCACCCTTTTGCAACAATTATTGCAGCTTGTGTAGGTGCATCTTTTGCATTTATGTTGCCTGTTGCTACACCTCCTAATGCAGTTGTTTTTGGTAGTGGTGCCGTTAGAATTATGGATATGATGAAAGCAGGTATATGGTTAAATATTATAGGCACAATTGTTATTGTTGCTTTTACTGTATATATTTTGCCAATATTATGGGGAGTAGATTTAAGTGTAGTTCCAGAGTGGGCTATAGGAAAATAAACTTTATTAATTTAAATATAGAAAGGTTTTTACCTTTCTATATTTTTTTATATTCTAATATAAATTTAAAATTTCTTTAAATATTATAAAATTTTATTCTAAATTTTTTCTATA
>JAZSQT010000011.1:0-8324 GCA_045538075.1 Mucispirillaceae bacterium | reverse complement strand
GATTATTTTAATATCAACTTTCCTAAAGAACACAATTTTTTCTCCAGAAGTAGAAACATTCCATATATTCATTAAATTAGCTCACAAACTCACTTCGTTCGGGGACAAGCCCAGAGTTCGCTAAAAACATTTAATGAATATATGTCATTACTTCTGAGTTCAAAAATTGTATTCTTTATGTATATTGTTATCATTTCAATTTTATTTAAAAAATTCATATTTATTTATTATTTCAAAGTTAAATAAAGGAAAGTTTTATAATTAATTAATTTTAAAACCCTTTTTACTGGATTACTTCGTCGTTTCACTCCTCGTAATGACATGTTTTTTTTACGTCTTTGACCCTTTAAAAGTCATTGCGAGACGATTTTAATCGTCGTGGCAATCCATAAATAATACAAAAAATTGTGTTCTTTAGGAAAAATAACTTTAAAATAACCATTACACTAAAATAAATTTACAATTATAAAATATATTTAAAATTTCGTCATAAAATATTATATCAACCTTTTTTACTGGATTACTTCGTCGCTTTGCTCCTCGTAATGACTGTTTTTTACGTCTTTTACCCTTTAAAAGTCATTGCGAGACGATTTTAATCGTCGTGGCAATCCACAAATAATACAAAAAATTGTGTTCTTTAGGAAAGTTAATATTGAAATAATCTTTACACTGAAAAGAGTTAATTAACTTTAAAGCTATTTCTTATAAACTTTTAATTTAAATATATTTTCTTTGCAATAATCGTAAAAAGTAGTTAATATTACATCAATTCATTTTGGAGATAAGTTTTATTTATGGAATTAAACAATACACCCGTTTATGTTGGCACGAGTGGTTATAATTACGACGACTGGAAAGGCACTTTTGCACCAAAAAAAACAGTAGCTTACGATTTGCTTACCCATTACGTTAATTCTGGGTTAAATTTTCTTGAATTAACTTATACATTTTATAAATTTCCTTTACCAGAAAAAATTGCTGGAATAGTTGAGCGTGTTGGCGATAATATAAGTCTATCTATACGTTTAACTAAAGCATTAATGCGTAAAAATCCGAGCATTAGCGATATAAACACTTTTAAAGAAGGTATAAAACCAGCATTAGAAAGTGGCAAATTAAAAGCTCTTTTTGCAGATTTTCATCATCTATTTACTGCTTGTTTAGAAAATTTTGATATTTTAAGAGCATTACAAGATAATTTTAGCGAAATACCATTATTTTTTGAACTTACTAATAGCACTTGGCATAAAGAAAGCCATTATGAAAAATTTAAAAAAGCCGGTATTGGATTATGCGTAATTGATGGTGCAAATTTTAAAGGATTTGCTCCATATTATCCAATTTGTTCTAATGGTGGAGTATATTTTAGATTATACGGAAAAAATCCTGCTTGGATTAATTCTAATGATAGATTTTTAGATTATAATTATAGCGAAAAAGAGTTAAACAAGTTTGTAACTGACGCAAAAAATGTATCAGTTATGGCTCAAAATATATTTTTCTCTTTTTGCAATGTAGAAAAAGGAAATGCACCCAAAAATGCTATAGAATTAAAAAAGATAATAGAAAAGTAAATGCGTGTTAATATTTTAATCCCTCCATTTTTAATGTATTTAATTGCAATATCCTTAAGTTTATCAATTTCTGCAATGGAAATAGGCTTAGGATTAGTGCTACTATTTTTAATAATTTACTTATGGCAAAATAAAATTAATATCATTAAAGATAATAGCTATATAATTCCATTTTTATTATTTTGGTTTGCCACACTATGTAGCGTAATTTTTGGCAACCAAGAATCAGATAAAATCGGTGGTATTTTTGCTATATGGGGGTTACTATACTTTTTTTCAGCATACTATTTAGTATCAACTTCAACAATTAGATTAATATTTGCATCTCTTCTTTTAGGTGGAGTTATTTTAAGCATATCTATTTTTTATGACTATTTTATACTAAATTTACCTCGTCCTGGTGGATTTCTAAAAATGTATCTTTCATCGGCTAATATTTTAGTAATTATTGCTATTACGTCTTTGTCAATTATCGTTACTGGATACGAAAAAGGTAAATATGCTTTATTATATGGGATAAGCATATTACTACTTATTTTTGCCGTAATTTTAACTGGCTCAAGAATATCGTTACTATCATTTATTGCTACAGCGTCTTTAATCTTTATATTTAAATTTAAAGTTAAAGGATTAATTTATTCTATTATATTGTTAATATTGGTATCTATAATCTCAATTTTTTCCGATATTGGAGATAGATTTGCAGAAATTTTAACTGGCTTGACTAACATAGAAACTTCTCACGGTTGGAGATTTGTTTTATGGAAAGCAGCTTTCCAGTTATTTAAAGATTATCCAATTTTTGGCATTGGAGATGGTGCTTTTGAACCATTAGTATTACAGATTGTTCCAAAATCAATTTTTGCAACTGGTCATGCCCATAATGGATTTATCCATTTACTTGTAACTTATGGAATTGTAGGTTTTATTACTTTTTGTTATTTTTATGGAAAAATTACTATTGATTTACTAAAAAATATATATTCAAACAAGTATGCTTTTATAGGTTTTTTTGTGATAGTATCATTTTTTATAGAATCTTTAACTGAAAGTGTTTTTTTTGATGGTGAAACTAAAATGATAACTATGTTTATATTGGGAATTGTTTTAGGTGCTATAAAAAAATCTATTAGCGATAATGCAACTGAAAATAAAGTAAGTTTCTATAAAAATAATTAAAAATATTTCTAAAGTTTTTTATTCTCTTTGACGAAAAGTAAAGTGTGAAGAAGGCAACAAGCCTTATTGAAGAAAACGGGACGCTATTGAACAAGTCAAGGAGAACCGAATATGTCACTTTCATCAACAAATATGATAAATCTTTTTGCCCTTTCTAATCTTTCAGCTATTGGGAAAGCTCAAAATGAAATGGGTTCAGCTATAGAAAAATTATCTACTGGAATGGGAATAAATCATGCAAAAGATAATGCCTCTGCTTTTTCTATTTCAGAAAAAATGCGTAGTTATATAAATGGACTTAAAAAAGCTGCTTTAAATGCTCAAGACGGCACTAGCTATCTTCAAACAGCAGAAGGAGCAACAGAAGAAGTAGTATCAATGTTGCAACGTATGAGAGAATTAGCAGTTCAAGCATCAAATGGAACATATACAGCTAACGACCGTATTGAATTACAAAAAGAAATGGATCAATTAAAACAAGAAATTGATAGAATTTCTGAAACAGCAGAATTTAATACTAAAAAACTTCTTAATGGCGATTCTGCTGGGAAATGGAATTCAAGCACTTCTAAAGTTGGTGCAGTAATTACTGGCAACGTTGAAGAAGGTAATTATGCAGTAGCAGTTGATGTTGAGCCAGGTAAAAACCAAGTTCAAAAAACAAATATTTTAGCATTAAAAGAAGGTGCAACTGCAGCTCAAATAGAAGATAATGGCAATGTTAATGTTACAAGTATAAGAAACCTTGAAAACATAGCACCATCAGAAAATACAAATTATACTCTTACAGTCCAAAATGCAATTACAGCTGGTGATAGTGCAAGAGTTACATCAAGCTATCTTCAAGACGGTTCTCTTTACGTAACTGGTGATATCACTAATGTTACAGCTAACGCTAGTGGATATATGATTATTGAATTTACTGAACCTACAGACGAAGCACAAAATGCCGGCACAAATTTTAGAGCAAAATTTTATTCAGCAGAAACTGGCGAAGAAGGTGCTTGGGTTAATTTTACTACTGGAGTAGATAACTCTTTATCTGCAACTTACACTTCAAGTGGTTTTAATATTTCTTTTGAAATGGAAGTTCCATCAGTTAATAGCAAAGTTAAAACAGGCGATAGATTAATGTTAGCTTTTACTGATAATAAAAGTATGCCTGCTAATGCAGACATTTTATCTTCAGGTGGTGGCACATTAATATTAGATATGAATGGAGTAACTGGTCCTGCAATAACTTATAATGGAGTTAATTCTCTTACTACACCAGATAATAATGACGGCGTTGAAGATAATAAATCTATCACTATTCACACTTTAGAGCTTGATAGTAAAACTGGATTTATTAGCAAAGGTTCATTAGCTTTTGATTTTAAAGAAACTAACCCTAACAATATTGGCAATGGTCAAACTCGTTCTGGTATCGTATCTTTTGAAGTTAGAGGCACTGGAGAAGCAGCAACTTACAATACAAAACTTAAAGATATTAAAAATTTCGTTAATTCAGAAGGTGTTGATATATTAAACAATACTCAAGAATTAAAAATTTATGGTAACGGCAAACAAGCATCTATCTTTCTTGAAGGAAACGATACTGTTAGAGATATGAAAGATAAATTGACTAAAGCAATCGTAGAAGATTTAGAAATGGGTAGCCACGATGCTTTTATTAATGAAAGGTTAGTTCAATATCTTCCAACTGATGACGGTAGTGGCACAAATGCAGTAAGAGGCACAATGATTATCCAAACTGCATTAACTGGCGATGTTAGTCAATTAGCTTTTATTGGAGACCAAAGTTTAATTGATGCTTTTGGTTTAGCAGAAATTCAAAAAAGCCAAAATAATATTTCTACTGTTACAGTAAATGATAGCCATACTGGTGTATTAAAAGGCGAGCTTGTTACTGATAGCGATAGAGTTAGAAATTTACTTAAAGGTGTTGATATTACAATAGATACAAGAACAGCTGCAACTGCTACTTGGAATATGGCAACAGAGTCTATTGAATTTCATAAAAGCACAAGGCTTGATAACTATAACATTAATCTTCACATAGTTGATACAAGAAGTGAAATTCAAACTGGCACAAGTGAAGGCGAAGTAGTTGATGTATCAATCCCACAACTTGATACAGTAGCATTAGGAATAGATAACACTTTTATTACATCTCAAAGTAATGCACAAAATGCAATTACTGATATAGATGCAGCTATTGCAAAAGTAAATAGTGTAAGATCTACTATTGGAGCAAAAATTAATAGACTTGATAGTGCTTATGCTTATTTACAAAATGCAAGACAAAATATGACAGCAAGTGAGTCTCGTATTAGAGATACAGATATGGCAGCAGAAAGCACAAATCTTGCTTCAGCTCAAGCATTATCTCAAGCAGGACTTGCTATGCTTGCTCAAGCAAACCAAATTCCAGCTCAAGCATTAAGACTTTTGCAGGCTTAAGGGTTTTTTAGTTGGTAAAAATATATTAATTATGGACTTATCCGAACATAACAAATGAGGAGGAGATTATGTCAGCAGTAAATTTAAGAGTAGAAAAAGAACCAGCAAGTAAATCACAATTAACAAAACTTTATGAAATTATGCGTGAAACAATGGATAGTGGATTTTATGGTTCTGTTGAAGTAAAATTTGAAGCAGGTAAAGTTACAATTATTCGTAAAACTGAATCTATAAAAATTTAATTTGTTTGATTATTTTAATGAAGGCTTCCCTATCGGCATATTAGGTTTATGGCTCAAAACCTTATATTGCTTGGCGGCATTACCGATAGGGTTATGGTATGCCTGTCATTCATGAAGGAATTTATAAGTCAAAAAAGATTTATGAAAGCAGTAATCAATGAAGGGTTGTTACTTGCTATCTGTGGTGTGGCTCAAACACCACTTAATCTTTCAAGAGCTTCTTTAGATATAATTACCGTATCCATATTTAGAGACGGATTATTAACTTCTTTATTAGGTTTACTATAATTATCGTCTTTTAATAATTTTGATAATTCAGAAACATTTTTATCTGATTTATTTGCTGTTGCAGTATATGCTGCGTAAACATTTGCGACCATAAGAGATTCATTCATATTAAACTCCTTACACTAACAAAATTTCCATTTGATTATAAACAAGCAAACTGCGTGCCAAAAAATAATTCTTGCAAATATTGTAATATTTTCCCTATGATAACTTATGATTATATTTGATAATGTTAGTAAAGGCTTTAATAGTGGCAATCTTTTTGAAAATGTATCCTTTAACGTTAATAAAGGAGAAAAAATCGGTCTAATCGGCAGAAATGGACACGGTAAAACTACTTTAATCAAAATTATTACTGGCGAGGAGAATATTGATAACGGCAGGTTATCTATTCCTAAAAACTATAATATAGGTTTTTTAAAGCAACATATTTCTTTTACGAAAAATACTGCCATTGATGAGGCTATGCTTGGTTTAAAAGATGATGAAAGCAATGATAAATGGAAAGCAGAAAAAATATTGTCTGGTTTAGGTTTTTCTAAAGATGATATGCTTAAATCTCCATTAGATTTTTCTGGTGGTTACCAAGTTCGCCTAAATTTAGCAAAAGTGTTGTTATCAAATCCTAATATGCTTCTTCTTGATGAACCTACAAACTATCTTGATATTGTATCTGTTAGGTGGCTTAAAAATTTTCTTGTTTCATGGAAAAATGAGCTTATATTAATTACTCACGATAGGCAATTTATGGACGACATAATCACCCATACAGTAGGTATCCATAGAAATAAAGTGAGAAAAATTGAGGGAAAAACAGATAAATTTTACGACCAAATTGCAAAAGATGAAGAAATTTATGAAAAAACAAGAATTAATGACGAGCAAAAAAGAAAAGATATGGAACGCTATATTTCTCGTTTTAGGGCAAAAGCTCGTCTTGCTGGGTTAGTTCAATCAAGAATTAAAGCTCTAAACAAATCAGAAAAAAAAGAGAAATTAGAAAAAATAGAAAATTTAGAATTTTCTTTTAGATACAAACATTTCTCAGCTAAACAAATAATGAGATGTGAAAATATTTCTTTTGGATATAATAAAGATAATTTATTAATAAAAGATTTTTCGTTAATAGTAGGCTCAAATGATAAAATTGGCGTTATAGGAAAAAACGGAAAAGGAAAATCTACATTGTTGAAAATTTTATCTGGTAATTTAGACCCATTATCAGGTAGTGTAACTTTTCATACTGGCTCATCTTTTGGTTATTTTGAACAAACTAATATTAATACATTAACCCCAACAAATACTATTGAAGAAGAAATTCAATCAGTATCAGATAATCTTGATAGAAGTAAGGTTAGAAATATATGTGGTGCTATGCTTTTTAAGCAAGATTCTGCATTAAAAAAAATATCTGTTTTATCGGGTGGTGAAAAATCAAGGGTTATGTTAGGCAAAATCATAGCAATGCCTTTAAACTTAATGTTTTTAGATGAGCCAACAAACCATCTTGATATGGATTCTTGCGATGGATTAATGGAGGCAATAGATAATTTTGACGGTGCAGTTATTATGGTTACCCATAATGAAATGTTTTTGCATGCTCTTGCAAATAAATTGATAGTATTTCAAGGAGAAAAACCGTATATTTTTGAAGGTAGTTACCAAGATTTTTTAGATAAAGAAGGCTGGATTGAGGAAGAAAACACAAATAAGAAGCAAGATAAATTAAAGATAAATAAAAAAGATATTAGAAAAATAAGAAGCGAAATTAATTTAGAAAAAAATAAGATATTAAAACCATTATCAGAAAAAATTGAAGATATTGAAAATAAAATAACTTTTGCTGAAAATGAAATTAATAGGTTAAATGATGAAGCAGTTAAAGCTGCAACAGAAAAAGACGGCAAAAAAATTGCAGAAATTGGAATAAAAATATCTAATTACGAAAAAGATATTGAAGAAAATTTTAATTTATTATCTGAAGCAACAGAAGAATTTGATAAATTGACGGAATATTATCGTTTAAAATTAGAAGATTTAGAAGAGTAATATTTTAAAGAATAATTTTTGTTATTATCTATAAATTGCCACGAAAGGCTAACATATTTCTCGCTATTTACATCAAAACTGTCTCTGGGAGGAGCAAAGCGATGTGGCAGTCCAGTTTAATTTATTAGTTATTTTCCTTGAATGTCATTACGAGGAGCAAAGCGACGAAGTAATCCAGTAAAACGGTTGATAAGAAATTTATAAAAAATTTATTTATAAAACATTTCTTTATCTAACTTTGAAATAATAAATAAATATAAATTTTTAAATAGAATTGGAACGATAAGAATATACATAAAGAATACAATTTTTGAACTCAGAAGTAATGACATATATTCATTAAATGTTTTTAGCGAACACTGGGCTTGTCCCCGAGCGTAGCGAGTTTGTGAGCTAATTTAATGAATATATGGAATGTTTTTACTTCTGGTGAAAAAATTGTGTTCTTTAGAGAGAATATCATTTGAAATAATAATTACACTAAAATAAGTTTATAAATATAAAAAGATTTTCTATTATTTAATGG
>JAZSQT010000163.1:0-2987 GCA_045538075.1 Mucispirillaceae bacterium | reverse complement strand
TAACGATGAGTAGGTAAAAAGAGGCTTATTTTATCATGTTTAATAGATAAAATATAATTCATTTTGTAGTAAACATTAAAATAATATTGGTAAATGATTAAAAAGAGGACGATAATGATATTAACGCAGATTAAATTTTCTTATAAAGATGTAAAAGATAATAAAATATATAATATTTATAGGCTACATCAAATTATATGGAAACTTTTTGATGCAGAAGTCAGAAAAAAACAAGGGGAAAGAATATTATTTGCCGATAAAGGTGTAGAGGAAAATATTAGAAAAGTTGTTGTTTTATCTACTACTCCAGCAAAAGATAGTAGCTATGATATGGTTTATAGAGAAATACCAGAAAGCTACTTAATGCACGACTTATATAATTTTGAAATAGATATTAACCCAGTTAAAAAAGTTTCTTCATCTAAAAAATACGTAGCAATTACTAAATATAATGAGGTTAGCGACTGGTTTATAAAAAAAGCTAATGCTTGTGGTTTTATTATAGATAATTATTTATCAATCAATAAAATTACTGCTACAGAATTTACTAAAGATAATGGAGATAAAGTTGTAATTAATACTGCAAATATATCTGGATCGCTAAAAGTTGGAGATAGAGAAAAGTTTATAAATAGTGTCCGTAATGGTATTGGCAGAGGCAAGGCATACGGTCATGGATTTCTACAAATTACACCAAAAAGTTTATTTTAATGTATGGTAATAACAAGGGGATAAAAATGGAAAATAGTAAATTTAAAGGCGTTTACGTAGAGTATCATATTATCCAATCTTTTCCTATGATTTTAGATAAATACGATGATAGTTCGCAAAAAACTGCAATAGTTGGTGGCACTACAAGGGCTAGAATAAGTAGTAGTTATTGGAAAAGTGCAGTTAGAAAAGAAATAAAAAAACATGCAGAATTTTCAATGAAAAGTATTAGACATGAAAATTTTTTAAGAGATAAAATTTTAGAAAAATATCAAAAAGAAATTACTCAAGAACAAGCCGATGAATGTGCTAAAAGTATTATGCAAGAATTGAGTAATATAGATGAAGATAATAGTAATACTGGTGTAATGCTTGATTTATCATTTAAAGATATAAATATTATGGTGTCATACGCTAAATATAGAAATTTTAATTTTAGTAATAACGATACAAAACACAGCAATAATAAAGGATATGTAGCTTTTTATAAGAACTATAAAAATAAACAACGTATGCCTATAGAACAAGCATTATTTGGTAAAAGTGTTTCTGCTTCATCTTATTCTAATCTCCTTTTAGAAATTGCAAAAAAATATAATTCTAAAATGGATACAGGGTCGTCTTATGCAAATGTGGAGGGAGCAGTTGCCTTTTCTCAAGGAATATCAACTCATAAAATTTCTAACGATGTAGATTTGTTTAATGCATTAGATGATTTAGAAAAATCAGAACAAGTTTCAGTGCCTACAGAAACATCAGAGTCTAATTCTGTTACTTATTATATGTATGTCAGCCTTAATTTAGGAGTATTAGCAGAAAATCTTGGTAGCACAGATGATGTAGCAACGTCTGTAGAACTTTTTACGAGAGCATTATATTCAGCAATTTCAAGTGCAAAACAAAATGAAATAAGTGGAGTATGCCCTTGGGATTACGGAAGAATTTTAGTTAGAAAAGGTCAAAGGTTACAAGCATCTTTTAACGATGCTGTTAAACAAGATAATGGTTATTCTAAAAAAAGTATTGAAGCATTGAATAAATTTATTGACGAAAAAGCTAATCAATGTGGTTCTTTATACGGAAAAATAGACGAAGTTTTTATAGGCAATAGTTTTCAAAATAGTATAGATGATGTTATATCTAAACTTAATACGATAGTGAGGAGCTTATAATGGATAAATATCTTGCTTTATGGCTTGAAGGACCGATACAATCTTATGGAATAAATTCAACGATTGATAACAGTTTTGCAGAATCATTTCCATCAAGGTCTGCAATTATAGGTATTATATTAAGCTCTATGGGTAAAGGTGGTAGCCAAGCAGAATTGCTTTTATCTTTTAAAAAACTATCTCAAACTATTATATATTATCACCATATAAACAATAAAAATCCTAAGAGATTACGAGATATTCGTATGGTGGGTAGTGGCTATAACGATAAAAACAAAGGGAAAAATCCTATTATGAAAAAAAATAGTAACAGAAGTAAAAGGTTTACTACTATAAAACCAACTTACCGTTATTATCTTCAAGATGTTGCATTTGGAGTTATTTTTCAATTACCAAAAAATAATGATTTAAAAAATAAAATTATAAATTCTATTCAAAATCCAGTATGGGATACTTTTTTAGGTAGAAAAAATTGTGCTCCTACAGAGTTTTTATATCAAGGAGTATTTGATAGTGAAGAAGAGTGTGAAGAAAAATTTAAACAGCTATCAGAAAACAAAAATTATCAGGAATATTGTAGAGTATATGATACCAAAGTAGAAAATAGTCAAAAAGTGAAAGTTAACGATGTGCCAGTAGATTTTAGTATTCATAAAAAATACGAAACAAGAAATATTTATATCGTTAGGTAATTAATGGCAGAAAGGCTTATTATAAAAGTTACAAGAGATACACTACCTCAAATTAAAGATAAGTATCCCTTTATTTATCTTGAAAGAGGGCGACTTGAAATTGATGATTCAAGTGTTAAATGGATTGATAGTGATGATATCTTCCCTACATGCGTAGGGGTGTTTCTATGACTGCTGGATTAAATAAAGCTCTAATTAAGTCTTCCCTACATACGTAGGGGTGTTTCTCACATCTATAATAATTACTACATGGACGAAAAGTCTTCCCTATATACGTAGGGGTGTTTCTAGTAATAGCACCAGTAATAATAATGTTTATTAGTCTTCCCTACATACGTAGGGGTGTTTCTAGCTAAAGATATTGAGGCTATAGCTCAAGATGGTCTTCCCTACATACGTAGGGGTGTTTCTA
>JAZSQT010000182.1:0-7547 GCA_045538075.1 Mucispirillaceae bacterium | reverse complement strand
TTATATAATATTTTGGTAGATATGAAATTTAACTTATTTTTAATTTTAGTGTTTTTTCTGTTTAGCTCATCGTTTTCTTATGGTCAATCAAGTATAGGAGGGTCCGTTGATGATAGTTTTAATAAAGATTATCACAATGTGCCATATCCACGAGACAATAATCCAAATATAATAGATAAAGATGATATTAAGGACCATTTACCAAAATCTGACGAAGATATAACATTTTTTATTACTGAGTTTGATTTTATAGGTAATAGAGTTATTGATAGAGACGATTTATACCGTGTAGTATCAGATTATATTGGTAAACATTTAACTTTAAATGATTTATATGAAGTAGCCGATGAAGTAACTAAATTATACAACAAAAAAGGTTATATAGTTAGTTATGCTTATATACCTCCACAAGTAATAGAAAATGAAACAGTAACTATTGTTATAGTTGAAGGAAAAATTCCAAAAGTGATTGTTGTTGAAGAAAGCAGATATAAAAGTAGATTTATTGAAGAATACTTATCACCATTAAAGACTGGTCTTATATTAAATATTAAAGATATTGAAGATAGAATATTGTTATTAAATTCTTTTATGGGATTAAATGTTAGAGCCACTTTAAAAGCTGGAGAGGAGCAAGGAACATCTGATATTATAATTCATCTTTTAGACGATAGACCATATAGAGCATTTATTGGATTAGATAATTATGGAAATAAAGAAACTAATGAATATAGATTGAGTGCTGCCGGTTCTTTAGCTAATATTTTTAAAGGTGGTGATAGATTAGCAGGCTACTTTTCTATAGGTCTTGACAATTTTGACCCACGAGAATTATTTTTTGCAAGAGTAGATTATAATATTCCTTTCGGTATTAATGGTTTTAAATTAGGGTTAAGTTATACAAGAAGCCAGTATATGGCTACAGATAAATTTAAAACATTAGATTTAAAGGGTTATTCTGATGAATTTAAATTGTATGCAGAATATCCATTATTATTAAGAAGTGCAGCTACAATAAATCTATATGGTGGTTTTAGGCTAAAAAATTCTATAGAAAAAATGCTTGGCGAAAGATTTACTGCAGATGGAGTATATAATTTATCGTTAGGATTATATGGTAGCTTTTATCCAGTAAGAAATGGTGAAGGTTTTTATAATATATCAATAGATCAAGGGATAAATCCAATATTTAATGGTAGTCATAATAGCAAAGGTTCTACGGTGCCAAATGCTGGAGGATATTATCAGAGAATATATGGAGAATTTGATTATACCCAATATATAGCCTCATTTTTTAGAATGAATTTATATGGTTCTGGTCAATACGCTACAGATAATCTATTTGCTTCTGAAAAATTTTATATAGGTGGTATGTATAGTGTTAGAGGTTTCCAAAGTGGAGTGAACTCTGGTGATAATGGGTTTAGATTGAGTGCTGAATTTGAAGCAGATGTTTATTTGCCTGAAATTAAAGCAGCAGTATTTTTTGATGGTGGTTGGGTTCAAAACTATTCTCCTGAAAACATAGGTTATTCAAGTGCAAATCTTTATTCTATAGGTTTAGCTTTAAGATTTTATCCAATTAAAGGTTTATCAATTAATGTTGATTATGGATTTCCATTATCATCTACAACTGAAAAACTTAATTACGGCATAGTTTATGCAAGGGTTAGTTATGGTTTTTAGAATATTACTAATAATTTTTTTATTTACAAGTTGCTTTTCTTTAGTGTATGCAGCTCCAAATGGTGGGAGTGTTGTAGCAGGTAGTGCAACTATCAGCCAAAATAATTCTAATACAAATGTATTTCAACAAACAGATAAAGCAATAATAAATTGGAATAATTTTAGTATTGGGAAAAATGAAAACGTAAATTTTATTCAACCAAATGTTTCAAGTATTACTTTGAATAGAGTTGTAGGAAATTTACCAAGTAATATTTTAGGAAATTTAACAGCTAACGGAAATATATTTTTAGTTAATCAAAATGGAATACTTATTGGCAATGGTGCATCTATTCAAGTAGGTTCATTTTTAGGTAGCACTGCAAATATTTCTAATAGTGATTTTTTAAATAATAATTATTTATTTAAAGACGCAACAGGTATAGTTATTAATGATGGTATTATAAACGCAAAAAATGGAACAGTTACTATTTTGGCTAATAATATAACTAATAATGGTGAAATTAATGCTAAAAATGGTAACGTTTTTTTAGCTACAGGAAATACTTTTAGGCTAAATTACGATAGATTAGGGCTTGTTGGAATTTCTGTTGACGGAGGGTCGTTAAATTCAAATATATCAAATAATGGTTCAATAAATGGTAAAAATATTAATATCACAGCTAAAAGTTCAGACTTATTAAAAAGCAATGTTAATAATGTAGGAATAATTAATGCTTCATCTGTTAAAACTGAAGGTGGTAAAGTAGTATTAGTAGCTGATAATATTAATAATTCTGGAAGCATAGATGTATCAGGCAAAATTGGTGGAAATATTTTAATTGATAGTAATAATTCTACAAATATCAATAATGGAAGTATTATTAAAGCTAATGGAGAAGATAAAGCAGGGGAAATAAAAGTTTTATCTAAAGGTAGCACTATTGTTAATAAAAATTCACTATTAGAAGCAACATCAATATACGGTAATGGTGGTTTTATTGAAACAAGTGGAAAAATAATTTCTGTTTATGGAAAAGTAGATACAAGTTCTAAATATGGAAATAAAGGAAAATATTTAATTGACCCGAGTGATATTATAATTATGAAAGATGCTCCAAGTGGTGCATTAGAAGAAAATTTCCAAATCCCAGAAAATCAAGAAGTATCATATATTGATATGGATTATCTCAATACTCAATTAGCAAATAACAACATTGAAATATCAACAGTTGGAACTATTGGTAATAGAAATGGTGATATAACTATTTTTGGAGGGGTTGGTTCTATCATCACTGGACAAGGGTTATCTTTAAATGCAGCTGGTAATATTAATATCTTCAATGAGGAAATTAATTTAACTGGTTCTTTAGGCTTAACGGCTAATGGTTCTATTGTTTCTAATGCCAAATTATCAGCAAGTGAAATTAGGGCAACTTCTGCAAATAGCTTTATAGATATTTTAAATATAAATAATGTATCAAATGTATATGCAGTATCAAATGATAATATTAATCTTAGTAGTATAGGAAGTCTTAATCTTGCAGAAGTAAAAGGAAAAAATGTTTTTCTTAAATCAGAAACAGATATTAATGGTAAAGGAGTTGTTGCAGAAAGGGTAAGTATTTCATCTGCTAATGCAACATCTTTAACTTTAAATGCTCCACATCTTAATGCTTCTTCATCAAATGGAGCAATTACAATAAATAATGAGCATACTAATGTTTCCTTAGGCACTATTAAAACTAATAATAATGATATAACTTATACTCAAGATTCTGGAATTACTAATATAAATCAAGATATTTCTGCCGGAAGTGGTATGATAAATATTACAAATAAGGCAGGAAATGTCTATGGTAGTTATGATTTTGTAGCAGATACTACTAAAAATATGTTAATTAAAGCTAATGAAATTTATTTAACAAAAACAGATGAAGCAGATGCAGTAATGAGTCAAGAGTTTGTTGATCACGTTGAACCTACAAAATTTGTTGATATAAAAATAGTAGGTGGGCTTAATTTAACATCAGATGTTAATAAAAATATTGATGTTAGGATTACAAGTGAAAATGGTGGTATTAATTCTAATGGCAATAGAGTAACATTAAAAAATCTTAATATTAATACTAAAAGTGATATAAATTTAATTACTGACTTAGAAACTGGAAGTATTGTTTCAAGAGAAGGAAATATTAATTTATCAGAAAATAATGATGTAACATTAAGTCAATTAAGTGCTTCTAATGGTAGTGTTACATTAAATATTGAAAATCAAGGCAATTTAAAAGTTTTTGGATTTGAATCTCTAAATAATTCTAAAATTACGACAGTTGATAATGTGAATATAGATATAGAAGGAACTAATAGAGATTTAACAGTTGATGTATTAAATGGAATATCAGAAACAATCTCTTTCGTTAATGGTGGAAGTATTGATTTTACATCATTAAATACTAATGGAACTAATAATTTATCTATTATTTCTAAAAATGGTAATTTAAAATTTCCTTTTACATCGTTATCATCAATTGAAAAGTTAAATTTAGAAGCTAATATAGTAAATGATGGTAGTGAATTTTCTTTAACATCAAAAAATATAATATTAAATATTAGAGATAAAGGTGATTTTAAAGTTGATTCAGAAAATATTGATATTTCAGCTGGAGTATTAAATATATTATCAGATAAAGATATAAATATAATTGATTTAAATGATAATGGATATTCTTTGTTTGGAAATAGTATATCTATAGATACTAATAATAAAGTTACATTAGAAGATATTGCATTAATAAATAATTTAAAAATTTTATCTTCAGAATTTGTTTTTGGTTCAAAAAATAATGGATATATACTTGGTTCTTATGTTGATTTAAGAAGTGATAAAGATATATCAGGGACAGGACGAATAGTTGCAGGTTATTTATATCTTCAAGGTGTAAATATTGGCTTAGATTCAAATATTTACGTTGATGCTGATGATGCAATTTTTAGTGCTTTTGGTGGTGTTGATTGGTCTAAAATAAATATTGTAGCACCATCATATTTTAAAGGTTTATTAAGGTATCAATTTTTAACTTCTGGAGACGTTTTTATAAATGGTTTACCAGTTGATAAAGGAATGTATTATCTTATGAATGATGCCTATAAATATTCATTTTATCCTTATGAAGATAACAATATAGGAATTGCTTCTATATTTGCAGTAAAAAATCATAATAAAGAAAAAGAAAATTTAGTAGAAGTTGAAGAAATCAATATTCCAAATGCCGATAAAAGTCAAATAAGATAATTTATTATAGATAAAACAAAGCTAAAGAATATAAATAATTTTATTCTTTAGCTTTTAAAAATAATTATATATTAGTCTGTAAAAGGAATGTGAATAGAAAAAGTAGCACCAGCTGTTACATTTTCCATAGTTTTGATACCACTATTAAATTTTGCATAATTATATTTTACGTGTATTCCAGCCGACATAATAAAAAAGTTTACATTAAATCCAGCTTCTCCCACGAAACCAAATCCATCATAAGTTGATTTATCTCTATTTATTTCTATCTTATTGTTATAGTAGCCACCACCAGCAGAAATGTATGGAGAAATAATAAAATCAATCGGTGCAACTTTTACCATTAACTCTATAGTATCGCCTTTAAGCTCTCCAGATGAATATAGTGTATTACTTTTACCTTCAGATACGTATCTGCTATAATTTAGCTTTAAAGAAGTAAAAGGTAAAATTTTTTGTTCAGCAGAAAGACCATAATAATATCCAACATCAAAATATTCGCCGTAATCTTTTATAGGAAAATATCCACCAGCTTGAGCATTTATAGATAAAGCATATGCAGATTGAGAGAATATTAAAATAAAAAAAACAGATAAAAGAATTTTTTTCATAAAAATCTCCTAATTTTAATAGACATAATATTACTTCATAAGTATATATAAATCAATAGACATATTTATATTCGCATAGATAAACTTATTCTATTTCTTTCTGTATCAATATGAACGACCATAACATTGACTTTTTGACCAACTTTTACAACATCTTTAGGATTTTTAATATATTCTTCTGATAGCTCTGATATATGAATAAGGCCATCATTTTTTAATCCGACATCAACAAATGCACCAAAATCAACTATGTTAGTAATTTTTCCAGATAAAATCATACCTAGATTAATATCTTCTATATTAATTGTTCCTTTTTTAAATATTACTGGGTCAACACTATCCCTTATATCTCTATCTGGTTTCTCAAGATTTTCTAAAATATCATAAAAAGTATATTTACCGATATGAAGATCATCTAATAATTTATCTATTTTCATGTTTTTTATTGCTAATTTTATTAACAATGTTTTATCTATTTCAATATTTAGTTTATTTAATAGGCTATATACAGTTTTATAATTTTCAGGGTGGATAAACATACTATCTAATGGCTCAACACCGTCATATATCTTTAGAAATCCTGCACATTGTTTGTAAATATTTTCTCCAAGTCCTGCTACTTTAAGTAGTTGTTCTCTATTTTTAAAATTACCTTCTTCATCTCTAAATTTAACAATTTTTTCTGCAATACTCATATTTAAACCAGAAACATATTGTAGAAGTGATGAACTTGCAGTGTTTAAATTTACTCCAACATTATTAACAACATCTTCAACAACTGCTTGTAGAGTTGTTTCTAATTTCTTCTTGTTTATATCGTGTTGATACATACCAACTCCAATAGAGCGTGGTTCAATTTTTACTAATTCGGCCAATGGGTCAATAACACGTCTTGCAATAGATATTGCACCTCTAATTGTAACATCAATGTTTGGAAACTCTTTAGCAGCTATTTCGCTTGCTGAATATATACTTGCTCCAGCTTCATTGACTATAGTGTATTCAATATCTATATTAGTCTCTGATATTACTTTTGCTACAAATTCTTCTGTTTCTCTACTTGCAGTGCCATTGCCTATTGATATGGCATTAATATTATATTTTTTTATGACATCTAAAATTGTTTTTTTACTATTCTTATAATCATTTTGAGGTGGAGTAGGATATATCACGCCATAATCAAGTAGCTTGCCAGTATCTGAAACAGCTGCATATTTACAACCAGTCCTAAAAGCTGGGTCGAGACCTAATACAGATTTATTTTTAACTGGAGGAGTCATCAACAAACTTTTTAGGTTATCAGAAAAGACATTAATTGCTCTATCTTCTCCATTAGACTTTAATTCACTTCTAATTTCTAACTCTATAGATGTTGATAGTATTGATTTAAAAGCACGGTTAATACATTTTTCTATTAAAGAATTAATACACCAATCCATATTTTTTAATATATTAGTAATAGCGTTAATACATTCATCTTCATTAACAGTGATATTAACTTTTAAAATTTTTTCTCTTTCTCCTCTAAAAAGAGCTAAAATTCTATGAGGAGGTATTAATGAAACTTTTTCTGAAAATTCATAATATGATTCGTATGGAGTTCTTTCTTGTATATTGTCTAAATTGCTTGATGTAATAATGCCAGTATTTGAGTATATTTCTCTTAATCTATTTTTAATTTCTATATTATGTCCTATTTCATCTGTTAAAATATTTAGAGCCATAGATATTGCTTCTTGGTAATCTGTAACATCTTTTGATACGTATTTTTCTGCTTCACAATTAATTGCTGTAATATCTTGATTATGTTTAATAAAAATAGATAATGGTTCAAGTCCAGCTTCACGGGCAATATCTGCTTTAGTCTTTTTCTTTGATTTATAAGGAGCATATAAATCTTCAACTTTAGTAAGGGTAGTAGCTTCTAAAATTAAGTCGGATCGTAGCCATGTCGTTCCGTGAGCCAAGGAGTTGTA
>JAZSQT010000013.1:0-7229 GCA_045538075.1 Mucispirillaceae bacterium | reverse complement strand
CTAATACAACAAAACAAAAAACAAACCAAATAGCAACAACAAAAATCTTGCAACCTACAGTAACTGCAATAGGCGAAGATATTATCATAGATAAAATAGTAATAGAATATGCAATCATAGGAGATGAATAATTATGAGTTTTTGGAATGATTTAGGCGACTTTTTTTTAGGTAGTGATAAGGCAAGCAAGCGACAAGACGAGCTATATAACAAGATAGCTAACCGAGATAATCGTATGGCAGATTTTAATCAGTTTGCTGGCAAAGCACTTAATAATCTTGCAAGTAGAGGCGTTATCAATTCAAGTGTTGGGAGCAATGCTTTAGCTAATGCAAGTGCTTTAGCTGATAAAACGTATTGGGATAATCAGATGCAATTGATTAACCCAGCCTTTAGTCAACAAGATAGTGCAGGATTTTTACAACATTTAGGTGGTAGTGTTGCTAAAGGTATTGGCGATGGCGTAGGAAAAATGTTTAATCCGGCCACTTGGTTTGGCTTAGGTTAATAGGAGAATTAATATGAGCTTATGGGCATTATCTGGAAATATGATAGGCAAAGCATTTAACGATGGCTTTAATCAAGGTTTTAATACGGCAGATAAAGAAATGCTTGAGCGTAGGCAACTACAATACAAACTTGACTTAGAAAGAAAAGAGAAAGAAAGACAAGCAAAACAGCTTGGGGATTTAGCCGATAAGGTAATGGGTAAAGATAAATTTAAAAATAATTATACCCCTCAACAATTAAATATTTTTGGCGAGGCACAGAACAGCACCCCTATTCCTTTGCAAGCGACACAAGAGCCACAAGCAAGTCCAAATAACAATAATATTAATTATTCTTCATTGTTTGATGCTTATAAGACCAATGGTTCACCAATAAATCAAGAAACGCTAAACAATGGGGTTCAAAATTATAGAGAGGCTTTTAACACTTGGAAAGCAGATAAACCATATACTAACGAGCAATGGGCTTTAGCTGATGTCCTTAATGATGGTAATTACTCTGCCGCAGCTTTAATGGGTAAAGAATTAGATAAAATCTTTAATCCAATTATAACTCATAAAGATTATTTTGATGAGGATAAGAAAGCGTATATGAGACAAGATTATAGAAACGGACAACTTTTCGGCGACCCTTATATGACAAAGCCATACGAGAGTCAAGCAGATTTATTGAGACTGAAAGGTAGTGGTAGTGGCAACAAATATAAGCAAACGTATAAAGTAATTAATGGCGTAGAACACCGTGTTATAATAGATGAACAAGGTAGGATAATTAAAGATTTAGGAGTAACAGAAAATGCACTGAAAAACTTTAGGACAGAGCAAATTAAGAATGGATATGACCCAAAGGTTGTTGTTTTAGCAGAACAAGCGTTATGGACGAGTGGTGATAAAGCGTTTGCAATAGATATCTTAAACGGAAGATATAACACTGTCAGAACTATTGACGGCTTTTTAGGTTTTGATACGGATATAGACCTTGCAGAAAAGATGACAAATTACAATGTTGAAAAAGGTAATTACACGAAAGGCAACGGAGAGCAAATAGTAAAACTTTTAAATGACTATGCAGATGTTGTTGTAAGAGATTTTATAAAATACGGGGAAAGCGTTTTAGATTTGGTGCCTAAAGAAATGAGAGATAATGAAAAGTTTAAACAAATGATAGCTATGAGATTAAATGGTTATACAACACCAGCAAATAAAAAAGAAATAAGTGAAGTATTTAATCAATAAAGGTAGGACTAATGGAAAGGTTCACATTAAGCAACGGCGTTACAGCAGTTAAAGGAATAGATAAAAACGGACAAGTAAGAATTGTTGAAGAACGAGACGGAAAGTATTTTGAGTTGTCGCCCTCTGAATACGAGGAAGCAATAAGAAAATCAAGTAGTGTTCTTGGAAGTATTAAAGAGGGAATTAAACAAAGTTATCACGAACATATGGCAACTGCTAATAAGTTGTTGGATAATGTTACAAAAGGAACACAAGAAGCAAACGACAATGACAGCGAACTACAAGCAATTAATAAACAGCTATACGGAGACGATTATAAAGAAAGGTTAAATAAACAAAGAGGAGAAAAAAGCAAATCAAGACAAGATAAAATAGAATACCATAACGATAAAGCAAAAACAGCAAAAGAAAATACATACACACACGGACATGAAAATATAGGAGCATTTGCTAATGTTATGGCAAGCCCTACAAATTTAATTCCTCAATCATTCGCTGGAAAAGGAGCTTGGGCTTTAGGTAAAGCAGTTCTTGGAAGTGGAGCTTTAGCAAGTGGCGACCAATTATTAAGGGATTATGGGAATACATACAAGACAGAAGAAGAAAAAGCAGAGGACTTAGTTAAGTCTGCAATATTTGGTGGTCTTGGTGGTGGTGCTTTATATGGGGTTTTACGTGGATTATCTAAAGGTAGAGATATATTGAAAAACCGTAAAGCTAATAAAACTGACGAAGTTCAAGAAAATATAACGCCTACAGCTGATGAAATAACTACATCAGATAATATAGAAATTTCATCACAACAAAATCAACCACAACCACAGCCACAGTCAAGAACTTTAGACGATTATACATCAAGTCAAGCTGATGGAGATATGGCTGACAATATACGCAACTACTTATCAGATGATACTACAACTACCGTTGATAGTGCAATAAATGATAACTGGCGAAACAATTATATTGATGAAGTCAATACAGAACAACAAATAGACGATGCAATCAATAATGCGTGGGCTAATGATACAGAGCTAAAGAAAGAGAGAGCGAACCTTTTAGGAACATTAAATAAAGGAGCAAGGGCAAAACGACAAGCAGAATTAGAGGAAGTTTTTAAAAATTCTAATGATGACGTATTAAGACAAAACCCAGTAGATAATATAATTGATAGTAATGTTAGCGAATTAGATAACAGTATAGATATTCAATTAAGCAAGTATAATGACGAATTTAACGATAGACTTAAAAATGCAAAAGGCTATCATTATAAGATAAAAGAACAAGTAAAAAATAATAATATCAAAAATCCTAAAGCAGAAGAATTAAAAAATAAAATCCAGTCCGAAATGACAGAACAACCATACATAGATTATAACGGTGTCCGTTATGATATATTCACGAAAGAACCAATAAGCGAAACAGTAGAAAATGTTTTGCCGATAAACAATCAAGTAGATAATACTATTACATCAAGCGTGCAAAATGAGATGACAGAACCATTAACTACATCAAATGTTGTAGATGATATAGTTAATCCGTCTGATGATGTAGTTACGGCTCCAGTAGAAACGTTAGACACATTAAACGAATTAGCAGAGCAGAAAGCAATCGCTGACGATGTGTTAAATAATACCGAAATTGGTGTAAAAGAGATTGATTTAAACAATGGTTCTATTCGTTTTAATGGAGCATTAAGCAGTAAGGTTAAAAACGAATTAAAAGAGAAAGGATTTGTTTATAATAATTCTACTAAAAGTTATGAGAATATAGACCCTAATAAAGCAGAAGAATACTTAAAAACTCTAATAACAAAAAACGAAAATGTTAAAGAAAATAGATTTTCAAGTATGTTAATATCTACTGGCGATAGATTTAATCTTAATTTCGCTAAAGCGATAAGAAAAAATAAATCTTTATCAAAGGCTGATATAAGTTATCTTGAGGGTAAAGTCTCAAGTATTCCTCAAAAGAATGCAATTATAGTAAATAGTAACTTGATTAAAACTTCACAGATAGGCAAAGAGTTATATTATCATTATAAAGATAAAGATATTTATTCTATACGCAAGTTAGCAAATGGAAAATCTAAGATAGTTCTTGTTGACGAAAACAGAATAGACGAATTAGAAGCCTTGAGAGATAAAATAGAAAATGAGTTACACGCAAAAAACATCGGAACTTTTGAATATGGTGGCATTGTTTATGATGAAATGGGAATGCCACGAGAAACACTAACAGCAAAAGAAATAGCAAAAGAAAACGGCATTAAAAATGTTGATGACTTATTCAAGAAATATGAAGAGGGCAACTTAAATTTAAGTAGGCACAATCAAGTTGAAGATATTATATACAAAGCAAGAGAAAGAATTGATTTAAATAATAGTGTTGTAAGAACGTTGAAAGACACAGAAAACAGTATAGATGAGGTAATTAATTCTTTAGCTAATAAAGGAAGTAAACCTACTGCAAGAGGTATTGTTGGTGGGCTTAGTGGCATTGGATATGAAGCATACGAAGCCAATGAAGAGGACAGAGATTTTAATTTTAATAACGCTTTGGCTAATGCGTTAATTGGGTTTGGTGGTGGCGTTCAAGGTGGGGGAATGATTGTTAAGGCAGTCAATAACTCTACAAAAAAAACAAATGGTAAACAATTTATCAAAAGTATAAGAAGTAAATTAAATGATGTGTATAAATCTGATTTGGGTAATTTACTTTTCAACTCAAGGCTTGCAGAAAAAAAAGACTACTTGAAATTGCGTGATGATTGGCAAAGTTCACAAGACAAAATGGATTCAAAATTATCTATCATATACAAGGCTCTCAACGAACATTTAAGCGTTCAAGACAAAAAAGATTTACATAACTTATTAGTTGGTGAAGAAGTAGATAATGCATCAAATACAGTTGTTAGGTTAGCGAAAGACTTTAGAACAGAAATAAACAAATTGTCAAATGAATTAGTAGATTTAGGAATATTAAGCAAAGAAACGAACGAGGAATGGGGCGAAATTTATCTTCATAGGTCTTACGAAAGAAGTATAGACAAAGGCTTAAAGCGACTATTCAATGGGGCTAAGGCTATTCACCCTATTCATCAACGAGGCAAAAAATGGGTTGGCTCGGCTGACGAATATCAAAAATATTTAGACAATGGAGCTATAGGAAGAATAAGCGAGGGTAAAATAACGGCAGAACTACTTGACAACGGTAAATACGAGTTTAGGCAAGATTGGAGTAAGGCAGAACGTGAGGCAATGGGCGAGATTACAGACGGTTCTTACACCGTAGTTGAAACGCTTAAGCATTTATATGATATGCGAAATGCTGGACGACTACTTAAGAATATTAAAGAACAAACAAATTATATGAGTAAAAATAATATGGGTGATGATATTCTTTTAAGTGGACGCAAATGGGGTGCAATGCAAGGGTTATATGTTCCACGTGAAATTGCAACCGACTTAAAAAATCAATACAATCAGATTTTTGGACACGAAGATACTTTTAAAAGATTGTGGTCTAAGTATTTATCGGCAATCAAAAAAGCATGGGTAGTGTATAACCCTACTTCTCATCTTAATAACGTAATGTCTAATGTTGCTTTTATGGTTACAAGTGGAGTTTCGCCTCTTAAGGCTTTTAGTGAAACACTTAAATCATTAAACACAGTAAGAAAAATAGAAAACCTAAACGAGCTAAGAGCAAAAAAAATAGCTAATCAAATGACGGAAGAAGATAATCTACAATTCAATAAGTTAATGAATGATGACGGTGTTAAGTGGTATTTAGAGGCAGAAGATGTAGGAGTATTTGGTGGCAGTAAATTACAAGAAATGCTAACTCAAAGAGGCATTGCAAAACAAGAGACAAAAAACCCCATACGAAAAGGATATAATAAAGTAAACGAAACTTTTGAAAAAATGTATCAAGCAGAAGATGACATGGGAAGATTAGCATTTTATAAGATATTGCGAACCAACGGAGTATCAAAAGAAGATGCAGTTAAAGAGATAAGAAATATCATACCAGATTATAGACGTCCAATGTCTTGGTTTTTTAGCAAAGGTCGTGATACTGGATTACTTCCATTCGTATCTTGGACTTATCACGTATTCCCTACAATTATGAAACAGCTTTATAAACCTATCGTTAATCCTTTTAGTAAAACAAACTATGGAACTGGAATATGGAAAAGTCAAGCCATAAGCTCGCTTGTTGGTATAGGTGGGCTATTTGGTTTGGCACAAATTTTAGCTTTGGGAACTGGTGCACCGTCGCACATTAAGGGCGAAGAAGCACCAAAAAACTGGGATAGACGTTTTATGTTTAAAGTTGACGATAATGTTTATGGGATTAAATATGATAGATGGCTTCCACACTTTGACTTTTCACCTCAAAATATTGGCTCTACTGCAAGAAATTATCTAACTGGTGGTATCCCTCAAAAGCTATTAGAACCTTTTATTAACAATAATATGTATTATGGAACACCAATAACCTATAATAAAGGTTCAGAGGGATTTATGGATAAAGCCGTTCATTTTGCCCGTAATACAATTCCTATTCCTAAATGGGTGCTTAATATTGGTGAAACTGGTAAATCTATTGTCTTTCCTCAAGAAGATGACCCACGAAAATATTACAGAAATAGAAATGTATGGGAAGATTTACTCGGCTCGCTTGGGGTTAATGTAAGACATTATGAGCAGGACAAATGGGTAAAAGAATTAGAAAATAGAAAAAGAAAAGAAGAAGGAAAGAAAAAGAAAGAAAGAAGAGAGGGTTTATAATAATGAAAGTCTATATAAGCAAGAATAACAAATTAAAAATAGCCTCATCTAAAGGAGTTAAAGAGTTCCACCCTATTTACATTGTTGATGAAAATATTAAGGATTTAGAAAAAATAGATGGGCTTGAAGATATAGGAACATTGTTTGATTTAAGTCAATTATTAGCTATATCTCAAGACGTAAATAACAAAATTAATACATTTAACAATAAAATAGATACGATAAAAAATACAGAGAAAGAGATAAAAAATCTATTAGCAGAGGCAGAAAACAACTTAAATAAATTAAAAGGGTCTGCTGACGTTCTTAGTTATACCCAAGAGTGTATTGACACAACAGTAGATAGGCTAATTGACCTTACAGAGACAATTGAAAAAATTAATTTTGATGGAGAGCAAGAGGCAGAAAAATTTAAGCAGTCTGTCAAGAGCGAGACAGACAGAATATTAAATAATATGAATACAATAAGTAAGTCATTTGGCGAAGAAGTATCTTATAAACTTAAAGAAATGCAAACTATTAGTAATACAATAAACGCAACTCTTGACAAGAAGATAAAAGATTTTGATGACAAAATTGAATACTATAACAAAGAAATGAATAAAATGTTAGAACTGTCTAAAAAATGGGCGAATAATCCAGTTAATATGCCAGTTGAAGATGGACTATATTCTGCAAAACATTATTCACA
>JAZSQT010000153.1:0-2296 GCA_045538075.1 Mucispirillaceae bacterium | reverse complement strand
AGATAATGCAAAAATGTTAGAAGAAAGTCTTATAACTATGTTTCAACCTTTTGGTATCCTTGATCATGAAGTTAGGATAGCAACTCATAAGGCATTAGAAGAGATGAATACATTTCGTAATGATATTAGGAAAAAAGGAGAAGAGACTGTTAAATATCTTGAAAGCGAGGGTTTAATTGGAGTAGTGCTTTCTGGTCGTCCTTATCATGTAGATAATGAAATAAATCATGGTATTCCAGAATTGATTGTTTCAAATGGTCTTGCAGTGCTTACTGAAGATTCTGTTGCCCATTTAGGCAATGTTGAAAGACCAATGAAAGCCGTTGACCAATGGACGTATCATTCAAGATTATATAAAGCAGCAAGTTTCGTTGCAGAAAAAGAAAATTTAGAACTTATACAGTTAAATTCTTTTGGTTGTGGTCTTGATGCTATTACAACAGAGCAAGTATATGATATTTTAAGTAGGCATGATAAATTATATACTGTAATCAAGATAGATGAGGGAAATAATCTTGGTGCAGTTAGGATACGTATTCGTTCTTTAGTTGCTGCTATTCAAGATAGAAAAAGACGTGGAATAAAAAGAAAATTTACGCCAGCTTTAAGTAGGGTAGAGTTTACGAAAGCGATGAAACATACTCATACAATAGTAGCACCTCAACTTTCACCAATTCATATGAAAATGATGCAAGAAGCATTTTCGTCTGTTGGATATAATATTGTTGTCCTTGAAGATACGACACGTCCTGATATAGAAAAAGGCTTAAAATACGTTAATAATGACGCTTGTTATCCAGCTATTATATCGGTTGGACAGCTTTTAAATTATGTTTCATCTCCAGAATGTGATACAGAAAGAGTTGCATTATTGATTTCTCAAACTGCAGGTGGTTGCAGGGCTACAAATTATATAGGTTTTTTAAAAAATGGATTAGAAAAATTAGGATTAAGCCATGTTCCAGTATTATCTTTTAACCTACATGGTCTTGAGCCTCATGAAGGTTTTTCAATAGATTTACCTATAATAAAAAGGCTTATTATGGCAATACTTTATGGTGATATGTTAATGAGATTATTGTATGCATCAAGGCCTTATGAAAAAGTAGCTGGCTCATCACAAGCATTATATGATAAATGGACAGAAATTTGTGCTAAGAATGTTTATAATTATAACTGGTCTTTATTTAAAAAACATATTAATCAAATGGTAAAAGAATTTGATAATATAGATGTTTATGATGAAGCAAAGCCAAAAGTAGGTATAGTAGGTGAAATTTTAATAAAATTTCATCCAGAAGCAAATAATAGGGCAGTAGATGTTATTGAAGCTGAAGGTGGCGAAGCAGTAGTGCCAGATTTTATGGACTTTATTTTATATTGTGCTTACGATGATATATATAGAAGTGATTATATGGCTGGCTCAAAACTTCGTAAATTTGCTGCAAAACTTATTATATGGTATATAGAGAAAAAGCGTAATATTATGAGAAAAGCCTTAAGAAAAAGTAAGCGTTTTAATCCAATGCCAAATATATATGAATTAACAAAACTTGCAGAAAAAATGGTGTCATTAGGAAATCAATCTGGTGAAGGTTGGTTGCTTACTGCAGAAATGATAGAGTTAATAGAGGGTGGAGTTCCAAATATTCTTTGTGTTCAGCCTTTTGCTTGTTTGCCAAACCATATTACTGGTAAAGGTGTAATGAAAGCTCTAAGAAATGCTTATGCTCATGCAAATATTGCTGCAGTAGATTACGACCCAGGTGCAAGTGAAGTTAATCAGTTAAATAGGATTAAGTTGTTACTATCTGTTGCAAAGAAAAATCTTGCAAATAATTAAGCGTAAATAGAATTAATAATAATTTCCTTAAATTTATATAAAAGGATTATTCGTATTAAGTTACTTGTAATTTAATGCGAATAATCACTAATATATCAAATCTGCTATTTCACAGTATTTTTATACAAAATTTTATTTTAGTTAATTATAAAGTAATAGATAAAATCAAGTTGTATGATTTAGTTAAAGGTTAATTTGAAATATTGTAAGATAGTATGAATTTAAGAAAAACGGAGGAAGTAGGATTCGAACCCACGGTAGGCTACTAACCCACAACGGTTTTCAAGACCGCCGCCTTAAACCACTCGGCCATTCCTCCATAATGCAGTTACTAAAATTTAACTTTAATAAGCTGTGAGATAATTATATATTATATATTTTTATAAATATCAAGAGTTTTTTTATTATATATAATTTTTTTTGTAAATTCTAATAAATATTACAACTATATAT
>JAZSQT010000142.1:0-9943 GCA_045538075.1 Mucispirillaceae bacterium | reverse complement strand
AGAAGTAATGACATATATTTATTCAATGTTTTTTGGGAGTTTTGGGTGAAACCCCGAGCGTAAGCGAGTTAACGACCTTATTGAATAAATATATGGAATGCTTTTACTTCTGGAGAAAAAATTGTGTTCTTTAGGAAAGTTGATATTGAAATAACCTTTACACCGAAATGAGTATATAAAAATAGAAATTGTTTATATAGTTTATGGATTGCCACGAAAAACTGGCGTTTTTCTCGCAATGACTTTTAAAGGGTCATTACGAGGAGTAAAACGACGAAGTAATCCAGAAAAACAGTTGATAAAAATTTTACGATGAAATTTTTTGTATCATTTGACACTACCATTACACCGAAACAATTTAATTGACACAAAAAAATATTAAAAAACATAATTTTAAAACAACCTTTACACAGAAATTAATTAGTAAATATAAAAAAATAATCATTCAAAATAATAAAAAAATTAAATATTTTTTTAATTATTATATATTTACAAACATTCTAAAAAAACAACCCACCCCCCCCTATTGACATGTTTTAATGTATATGTTAGTTTAATTTTTTATTAATAGAATATAAAAATTAATTAATGGAGGAAATTTAAAATGAAAAAATTTTTTTTAATAGCATTTTTATTAGTATT
Organism: Mucispirillaceae bacterium; assembly: GCA_045538075.1. GTDB lineage: Bacteria > Chrysiogenota > Deferribacteres > Deferribacterales > Mucispirillaceae > JAZSQT01. Next base: position 9,301 of record JAZSQT010000142.1, on the reverse strand, counting down.
TACATCAATTTTTGCTATTGGTTGTAGCGATGAAGATGGAGATGGGTTCTTTATTTTAGAAGCTGGTTGCTATCAAGTTCCTCTTGATGATTACAATGTTACTTTTGCTTACTATAAATTCATGGATGATGATATTTGGACTGTTGTAGCTCCTAATTGTGAAAAAGGAGTTGAACTTGGTATATCTGAAGCTAACGAATGTAGTCAAAATAAACAAACAGAAACGGCAATACGAACAAGCAATGCAAAAGTTTATTACTACGAGAATGGTTCTGCTGTAACTTTTGATATTGATGTTGACTTAGAAAACAATACTAAATTAGATGTATTCTTTCATGCACCACAAGTTAATACTAGTAGAGATCCACATCGTATTAATAATATTATTATCAATGATTCTCATCGATACAATTATGGTAACTGCGAATATAAAGACGGTTTTATCAAATTTATTACTCAGGATTATGATTCTGTATGGTGGGAGTATGGTTTTTTCCTTGAGAAAAAATAAGATAACTATTTAAATTTTTTGAAAAATTTTAAGTAAAATTAAAAAAAGGCTAACATTTATGTTAGCCTTTTTAATTTTAAATACTTATTTCTTATTAATTATAGTAAAAATTTAGTAGCTAAAAGCCCTACAGTAGTCATTATAACCATATATGGAAAAGCAAGTTTTACCATCTCCATATAAGAAAGTTTAATTAACGGAGCAAGAGCAGAAGTTAAAAGAAATAAAAATGCAGCTTGACCGTTTGGAGTAGCAACTGATGGAATATTTGTTCCCATATTAATTGCAACTGCAAGTTTATTAAACTGGTCTTGATCTATAATACCACCAGCAAACGCTTGTGCTACTTCAGTAATATATACTGTTGCAACAAAAACATTATCACTAATAGCTGATAATATTCCATTGGCAGCAAAAAATGCTACTAACTGGTTTGAGCCTTCCATTTTTAAAACGAAATCAATAATAGGCTTAAATAGATGTTGATCATGAATTACTGCAACTATAGCAAAAAATACTACGAGTAATGCAGTAAAAGGCAATGCTTCTGTAAAAGCGTGTCCAAAATCGTGTTCTTCTATAACACCGTTAAAAGAAGTAAGAAGAATAATTACCATAAGTCCAATTAAACCTACGGCAGCCCAGTGCATTGCAAGAGCAACTATTAAAATAACTGCAACAATTCCTTGCACTATATACTTCATTTTTACTTTAGGTGTTAAAAGTTGTGCCGATTTTTCTACATCTGCTGCTAAAATATTTCTAACCTTTTCTGGAAGTTGGTAACCATAACCCATAAGATGAGTAACTTCAAGAAGAATACAAGCAAGAAGTCCAGAAACAAGCACTGGAATAGATATAATAGAACAATAGTGAAAGAAATCTACGAAATTCCATTTCATAACAGTTCCAATAAGCAAGTTTTGAGGCTCACCAACGAGAGTCATAGCTCCACCTAATGCCGTTCCCACTGCTCCGTGCATCATTAAATTTCTTAAAAAACCTCTAAATTGTTCTAAATCCTTTTTATCTTCTTCACTAATTTTTGAATCATCAGATAATGTATGGTTATCACCTTCGCCTATATTTGATGCGTATCTGTGGTATATTGCATAAAATCCGTAAGCAACTGCTATAATTACTGCAGTAACAGTAAGAGCATCTAAAAATGCAGATAAAAATGCACCCATAAAAGAAAAAATCAATGAAAGAGCAATTTTTGATTTAGTTCCAACAAGCAACCTTGTAAAAACAAATCTAAGTAAATCTTTCATAAAGTAGATACCAGCTACCATAAACATTAAAAGAAGTATAACTTCAAGGTTTGCAGCTACTTCTTTATAAACAGTATCTGGAGTAGTCATACCTAAAATAATAGCCTCTATAGCTAAAAGACCACCAGATGGTAAAGGATAACATTTTAAAGCTAAAGCAAGAGTAAAAATAAATTCTCCAATAAGAAGCCAACCAGTAACAAAAGGACCTACTGTAAAAAATAAAATTGGATTAACAACGAGGAAAGCTAATATAGTCATTTTATACCATTTAGGAGTATTACCTAAAAAGTTTGACGTAAAAGCTCTGCCTAAACCAAGTTCACTCATTATAAAAAACCTCCGATATAAATATTATTATATATTTAAAATAGTTGATTTTTTTTGATGTATAACAGTTGTATCTACATTGTAATAATCATTACAAGTTTTTGCATACTTATCTAACAAACTATAATCGTTGCTATTTTCAGAAATATGACCTAAAAAACAACGTTTTAGCCCTCTGTTACTCATTTCTCCGATAAATTTATGGGCTTCTTTATTAGATAAATGCCCCCTATTACTTAAAATACGAGATTTTAAATAACTTGGGTATGAATTTTTTTTCAAAATACTTTCTTCATAATTAGATTCAAGTATAATTGTATCACTTCCTTCTATAGATTTAGCAATATAGTCTGATATAATTCCTAAATCTGTTGCAAAAGATATAATATTATCGCCAAAATTAAATTTATAACCAAAAGGCTCAACTGCATCATGCATTAGATTATATGGTGTAACAGAAAAATCGTCCATATCATACTCATAATCTGCATCTAATACATATAGCTTATCAATATCTGCACCTTTATTTACAAGTATATCTGCCGTTTTTTCAGAGGTAAAAATCGTTGGCGAAAAATTCTTTACCATACTTTTTAGCCCAGAAATATGGTCTGTATGTTCGTGAGTAACAAACAAAATTACTTGGCTATTTCTATCTATATTACCAAGTTCATTTTTTATTTTGCTTGCAGATACTCCAACATCAATAAATATATATTTATTATTATGCTTAATACAGTAGCAATTACCAGAACTACCTGAGGCTATAACATTTATTTCCATACTCTTAATAGCTTACATAAACATTCATAAAATTACAAGTTTTTATATAATAATTTTAAAATTAGACTTGAATTTTTTATAAATATAAATACACTTAATACCGTATATTATATTACAATATTGGAGTTTAATAAATGGAAAATAAAATTGATTTTGAATACGTCAAAAATTATATTGCTCAACACGACCAATTTGGCAAAGGTCTTAATATTAAAATTGAAGAAATAGATTTAGGATACGCAAAAACATCTATGGCATTAGAACCAATACATTTAAACAGTGCTAATGTTGCCCATGGTGGAGCTATTTTTGCATTAGTTGATTTAGCATTAGCTGTTGCTGCAAGCACCTATGGCAAATTAGCCCTTACTGCTGCTGCAAGTATATCTTATATTGCAGCTGGAACGAAAGGTCCAATTACTGCTGTAGCAAGAGAGTTAAGCAACACTCGTAGGCTTGGAACGTATGAAGTAAAAGTTACAGATGGAGATGGACAAGTTATAGCCATAGCTCAAGCTACAATGTATAGAAAAAGCCAAGACTATCCACCAAAAGAAAGCTAATTTAATATAGATTTTATTAACTTATATTGATAAAATATTTTTAATAATATAGAATTTTAATATTAATAAAAAAAATATCTTGACATAATACTTTTTATGTTATATAAAGTTAATCCCTAATGACGCGGGGTAGAGCAGCTTGGTAGCTCGTCGGGCTCATAACCCGGAGGCCGTCGGTTCAAATCCGGCCCCCGCAACTTTTCAATAGGCGGTATAGCTCAGTAGGTTAGAGCATACGGCTCATATCCGTAGTGTCCGTGGTTCGAATCCACGTACCGCCATTAACTATTTATATTTAAGTTATACACTAATCCTTTAAAACTTCTCAAAAAACATACGTTAAATACAGATATATTTATTTACTCTTATCTTTTGGCATATATTTTGCTTTACACTTGTATATCGGAGGCAAAATATGAAAAAGATTATTTCTTCATTATTATTTACTACATTATTAATTAGTGGTTGTTCATTACCTTCTGGTGTTGCAACAGTAGCAAATCCACTTAATTTTTTTAGCACTGGTTTTTATCCTTTAGTCATCATTACAGAACTTGAAACTAATTTATCATCAGTTTTTATTGACAAAACAAAAGCAAAAGTTAAACATTTTTCTGTTAATCCATACGAAATATTGCCAGAAAATTCAGTTATTTTTATTATGCCTGTAAAAATGAAACAAGCATCTCAAGAAACTTGGGATAATTATTATTCTACAATGATAAAAAATTACATACTTATGAATAATTATGCAAAAATTACTAATGATGTAGAAACTGCTGATTACGTTCTTTTTGCAAAAATTTCTGAATCTCCTGAAGTTTGGAATGGAAAAAATTTCTCAAATATAGATATTACTATTATGGAAAGAAATGAAATGCCAGTATTTTTTTCAAATGTTAAAGTAGAAAGCAAATCCGATAAAAACTTCTACTATAGATTAAGTAAATCTGCTCGCCCAGTAAAAGAATTAACTTTACTTGGCTTAGAAGAAATTTTTAGAGACGGTTTACCTCAAGCCTTTGGTGCAGAAGAAGAAATGTAAAAAAACATTATGAACTATTTATATTTACAATAGTCATAATAGTATGAAAAACATTATTCTGACCTCCATATTTATATTTATTTCGGCGACACTTTGTGTCGCCTCTTCTTTTGATGAAACTAATAAAAAAATAAAAGAAAATATAGAAAAACAACAACGTCAACAAAAACTAAATATCATTGATAGTCAAATACATTTAAACAAAAATAATGGCAATATTCAAGAAATGCGTAAATTAGAACAAGAAAGAAATGATATTATAATTCATAATAAAAATTATAAGTAAAATATCTCAAATTAATCTTATAACACCTTATTAAAATAAAAAAAGCCGACATCCTGTCGGCTTGACACGAGAGCTCCATCTCTCCAGCGAGGTTCTTCCTCTACCTGATAGTATTATAGCAAACTATATGCCAAGTCTAATTAATACAATACCGGAAATAATTACCACACAACCTATCGCCCTTTTTATTCCATAAGATTCTTTAAATAAAATAATACCCATCATTAACCCAAAAAAAGCACTAATTTGCCTTAAGGAAGTGGCATAAGCAATAGGAATATCAATAAGCCCTAACCTATAAAAAATTGTTGAACTTGCTAATGCTAATCCACCTAAAATTACTAATTTCCATTCAATCTTTGCTTTTTTCGTATAAAGATGAGCCATACCTACAAATAACGATGTAAAAATAGTCATAAAAAATGTCATTAAATAAATATACAATACTGTATTTACACTTGTAACACCCATTTTATCTGCCATTGCACCAAAAGAATAGAATAATGCAGCAAGACCTGCTATCAATATACCCCTAAAAGCTGTTTTATTGGAACCTTTAGTCATATTCATTATATAACAACCGGCAATAGTTAAAATAACTCCAACAAAACCGACTAATGATATTTTTTCTCCCAACAAAAAAAATGCCCAAACAATAATAAATAAAGGCGAAGATGTTGTTATAGGATAAACCATTGATACATCAGCACATTTATACGCTTCAGCAACAAAAACTTGATATAAAGAAAAAAAGAACGCAGAACATAAGGCAAAAAGGACTGTATTTTTATCAAAATATATATCATCACGAAAAAACAGCACTAATATAACAGTCATAAAGATTGTTGCTGCAATATGAATATGGACTGTAAAACTATGCTTATTTTTAGCACTTTTAACTAAAATATTCCACGATGAATGAAAAAAAGCACTTAAGATAATTAATGTAAAACTTGTAGCCATAAGCCACCGTATTAATATGTATTATAATATATTAATACTGCTTATTAATGTATTTTTTCAAGATAAAATTTACGCAGCTTTAACAAAAAGCCTACCACCCTCGTCTTCTTCAATATTTATGAGAATGTTATAATTAGTAAAATATATTTTCCAGCGACTAATTTTTGAGCCACCTGCACCAAAATATTCTTCATGATGTATTCTTGCTACATTTAATAGACTATCAAAATTGCCGTTTTCTATGTAACAATTTTTTGATAACTCTTCAAAATATATTTTTTTAAAGTAATTGTCTGATGGTGCAGATATATTATCAACTTTAAAAACTGCTTGCTTATCTGCTTCAACAATATTAACTGGCTTTACTGTAAGGATATTTGGAACAAACAATTCCATTTAATGCCTCCAAATTTAAGAAAAATTCCCATAATGTATTGAGTAATTATTCTCATCTTTAATATCGGCATTTCGTAAAAAAACTTAAATGAATAACCTTCTTGCATAAATAATACAAAAACGTATAATAAATGTATGAGTAATAAAGGTTGCAATCAAGGTTGTATTCACAAAAAAGAAATAAAAATTGAGCAAATGAAAGGGTTATACGAATTTCGTTGTGTGGCTCAAAACAAATATATGTCTAAAGATGACATTAAATTAAGATGTAATCTTTTTGAAGGTAAAATTAAAATAAAAGAATACACCATAGATGAATTTCTTGACTAACTGATTATTTGTTATAAATTGTAATTTATGAGGTTATACACTTATGACATCTATAATAAAAAAATATACTAAATCAGAAGAAATTTTTAATGCAGTAACTCATGGAATAGGAATTTTATTAAGCGTAATAGGTGTTAGCGTATTAATACCTTATGCAGCAATTTATGGTGATGCTTGGAAAATCGTTGCCTCATCAATTTATGGATTTACACTAATCGTATTATATTCAGCTTCTACTTTATATCATAGCTTTCAAAATGAAAAACTTAAAAAAATATTCAATATGTTTGACCATATATCAATATATTTTTTGATAGCTGGAACTTATACTCCTTTTTTATTAGTAAATATGCGTGGGGTATGGGGTTGGATAGTTTTTGGTATCGTTTGGACATCTGCAATAGCTGGAACTACACTAAAATTAATATACGGCAACCGTTTTCGCAAAGTTTCAACTATTTTATATTTATGTATGGGTTGGATTATTGTAATCGCTATTAAACCACTTATTTTAAATACTGAACCAATTGGCTTAATATTAATTGTAGCAGGTGGGCTACTTTTTTCCTTTGGAGTAATTTTTTATAAATGGAAATCACTACCCTTTAATCACGGAATATGGCATATATTCGTTTTACTTGGAACAATTTGTCATTTTTTTGCAGTATTATTTTTCGTTGTTCTTGATAATAATGTGTAATATTACTTACCTAACGCAAACTTAACTGCACTTTTTGCTAATTCGTATGTTGCATCAATAAAAGCAATATTGCCTCTACTATAAGGAATTAATAAAGGTATTTCAGTGCAAGCAGCAATTATAATATCTGCCTTTAAATTTTCTGCTTCTTTTTCACATTCATTAAAAAGAGGTATATATTCTTCTATTTTTCCGGCTTTTACACCATCATATATGCAAGCCATAATCTTTTTGTCAAAATCTTGATTAAAATTTACTACGTTGTAACCGTTATCAATTAATATATTTTCGTAAATTCTACCTTTTTTAGTGCCAGTTGTAGCAAATAACGCAATATTTTTTGCTTTAGGATAATTACTTTTTATAGAATTTACTGCTGAATCTACAATATGAATAAGAGGTATAGATACAGTTTCTATAATATCTTTTGCAAAATAATGGGCAGTATTGCACGGCATAATTAAAGCATCTGCTCCAGCTTCTTCAAGCAAAATAGCAGATTTTTTTAATTTTTCTAAAGGACTTTTTTCATTATCAACTATAAATTTCGTTCTATCTTCAATTTGAGGATAACTATCAATTATAATATGTATATGATCTTGATCACATTTTGCAGGAGTTAAATCTGTAATTTTCTTGTATAAATCTATAGTTGCAAGAGGACCCATTCCTCCAATAATACCTAATGTTTTCATATATTTATACTTCCTAATTTAAAAAATACCCGACAAAGAAAATTCTCTCTATCGGGTAATAAAAAGGTAATACACTAAATATAATCACTTATTCCAAACGTCCATATCCATTTCGTTTTCAAGTTTTGCAACGATAGTTGTTCCAGTCATATCGCCAACAACATTCATAGACGTTCTACCCATATCTAAAATTGCATCAATTCCAAAAACCATAGCATAAGCTGCTGCTACTGCTGATCCTGATTCAACTTTTAATCCAACAGATTCAAGAACCATCAATAACATAATTGCTCCAGCTCCTGGAACACCAGCCGTTCCAACGGAAGCAAGAACTGCCGTCATAACAACTGTTAATTGTTGACTAAAAGTTAAAGGCATACCAATAGCATTAGCAATAAACATAGCACATACACCAAGATAAATTGTTGTGCCGTCCATATTGATTGTAGAACCTAATGGAAGAGTAAAACCGTAAACACCTCTTTTTATCCCAATTTGGTTTTCTGCAACGTCCATAGATACTGGAAGTGTTCCACCAGATGAACGAGTTACGAAAGCCGTAAGCATAGGTGAACGAACTTTTTTAAAGAATTTAATTGGACTTAAACCAAAGAGAAAAAGAATACCACCATAAACAACTAACAACTGGAATATAAGACCAAGATAAACGGCAATAGTTGTAGATAATAGTGGTCCAAAGGCTTCTGCACCTTGTTTTGAAAATACAACAAAAATTAATGCAAATACACCGATAGGAGCATACTGCATAACCCAGCCTACTACTTTGAATATAACTTCTGCAGCACCTTCAAAAAATCTGTATGTAGTATCTGCTGCAGCCCTAACACGTTCTTCTTGATGTTCTCTTGTAAAAGCAAGAGCAATACCAAAAAATATACTAAAGCAAATAGTAGGAAGAACTTCACCATTTGCAAAAGCATAAAATGGATTAGTAGGTATAATAGCCATAAAAGTTGCAAGTAACGAAGGCGTTTTTAATTCTTTACCAACTGCATCTCCTCCTGCAAGCTCAAGGCCAGTTCCAGGAGCAATAAGATTACCAAAAATTAAACCCACAACTATAGCAAAAAAGGAAGTACATAAGTAAAAAATAATAATTTTAACACCTACTTTACCAAGCCTTGATGGAGCAATACTTGCAGTTCCAACAATAAGAGTAAAAATAATTACTGGTTGGACTATCATCTTTAACAAGCGAACAAATATGTCTCCAAAAGGAGTAAGAATTGTGATAAATATTTTTGCATCTTGCAGTATAATCCCTAAGACAGCACCAAGTATTAAGCCAATTAAAATACGATAAAGTAAATTTGACTTAAAATACCAAGATAAGATTCCACCTTTTTCACTCATAAGAACCTCCTTATATAAAAATTTAATAATAAATATAAACTATTTATAAAT
>JAZSQT010000002.1:0-7962 GCA_045538075.1 Mucispirillaceae bacterium | reverse complement strand
CCGAGCGTAAGCGAGTTAACGACCTTATTGAATAAATATATGGAATGCTTTTACTTCTGGAGAAAAAATTGTGTTCTTTAGGAAAGTTAATATTGAAATAACCTTTACACCGAAACAAGTATATAAATATAGAAATTTTTTTTATTGGTAGTTAAGATTATTTAGCCATATCTATTATATTTTTATTGTATTAAAGAATACTATACCGTTTCAATGTCTATTTAAATTTATAATTTATGTAAGATTTAAAAAAACAACTTGACACTTTAACTGTCAATAATTAAATTAGTGTTAGCACTCAAGGTTAACGAGTGCTAACAAGATGAGGTTATATATATGAAATTTCTTAACGAAAGGGAAGAAATTGTTTTAAGAACTATCATTGATGAATTTATAGATACTAATGAGCCAGTTGGTTCTCGCAATGTTTCAAAAGTTGGACCATTAAAAATGTCTCCAGCAACTATTAGAAACATTATGAGCGACCTTGTTGATAAAGGTTACATTATTCAGCCTCATACTTCTGCTGGTAGAGTTCCTACAGATGATGGTTATAGATACTATATAGATAAATTTGTTTCAACTCAACAAGTTAGCGAAGATTTAATTGAAAATATACATAATGAAATGACATTTAATCCAGTAAATGCTATGAATTTATTTAAGATATTTTCTAAAAAATTAGGAGATATGACAAATTCAGTTGGTTTTGTTGTTTCGCCAAAATTAACTTCTATGTATATGAGAAGTATAGAATTTGTAAAGATTAACAAAGATACTATTATTGTTATATTAGTAACAAAATCTGGCATTGTGCAGAATATGTTTTTAGATATAGGAAATGAATTTTCTGATGATGATTTAGTTAAAATTAGCAACTATTTAAACCATAAATTTGATAGTTGTTCTCTTATGGATATTAGAAACAATTTATCTAAAGAGGTAAATAAAGAACAAGGAGAAATTAGGTTACTATTAGAAAAAACGAAAAAAATGGGAGAAGTTTTGTTTAAAAGTTCTGCCTTTGATGAAGAGTTTATATTTGAAGGAACTGGAAACATTGTTGATAGCCCAGATTTGCAAGGTAGTGGAAAATTAAAAGAAGTATTATCAGCCTTTGAAGAAAAAAGAAAAATTTGTGGATTATTAGATACTTGTATGGAAAGTAATAGTGTTCAGATTTTTGTTGGTTCAGAAATTGGGTTAGATAATATAGAAGAACTTGGTATGGTAATAAAGCCTTATCAACGAGGTGGACATATTGTAGGTACATTAGGAGTAATTGGACCAAAACGTATGAAATATCCTAAAGTAGTATCTATTGTAGATTATTCATCAAGGATAATTTCAAAAATGTTGAATGATTACTATGGAGATAATGATGGAAAATAACGAAATAAAAGAAGAAAACAACAAAGAAAATTTAACTGAAGAAAATATATCTGAAGAGGTTGAAGAAACTACTAATCAAGAATTTGAAGAAGGTGAAATGGGTGGAGGCGAAATTGGTATATTAAATAAAAAAATAGCCTACCTTGAAAAAGCCTTACAAGAAAAAAGTGATGAAGTTTTAAGACGTGCTGCAGATATGGATAATTATCGTAAACGTCTCGTTAAAGAAAGTGATGAAAGGGTTAAATTTGCTAATCAATCTGTTATTTTAGATTTTTTGCCAGTTATTGATAATATTGAATTAACGTTACAACATACTGAAGATGGTTCACCTTTAAGACAAGGGCTTGAATTAACTATAAAGTCATTTAAAGACACGTTACTAAAACATGGAGTTAAAGAAATTGAGTCATCAATAGGCACACTTTTTGACCCAGCAGTTCATGATGCTTTAATGATGGATAATTCTACTGAATTTGAGAATAATGCAATCACTTTATGTATCCAAAAAGGATATACTCTAAATGACAGAGTTATACGTCCAGCTAAAGTGAAAGTTAATAAAATATAAAAAAGAAAAAATATATTAAGGAGTTAAATATTATGGCACAAGGTAAAGTTATAGGAATTGATTTAGGAACAACTAATTCAGTTGTTGCTGTTATGGAAAACGGTAATCCTAAAGTTATTTTTAACGCAGAAGGTAATTCAACTACACCTTCTATTGTAGCTTTTACAGATAGCGACCGTTTAGTAGGAGCTTTAGCTAAACGTCAAGCAGTTACAAATCCAGAAAATACTATTTTTAGTATTAAAAGACTTATCGGTAGAAAAGCAGATTCAAAAGAAACAGCTGCAGCTAAAAAACATTTACCGTATAAAATTGTTCCAGCAGACAATGGCGATGCTTGGGTAGAAGTTAACGGCAAAAAATATGCTCCACAAGAAATTTCTGCAATGATTTTGCAAAAATTAAAAAGCACAGCAGAAGAATATCTTGGAGAAACTGTTACAGATGCAGTTATTACTGTTCCAGCATATTTTAACGATGCACAACGTCAAGCAACTAAAGATGCTGGTAAAATTGCAAATTTAAATGTTCTTCGTATTATTAATGAGCCTACTGCAGCAGCTCTTGCATACGGTCTTGATAAAAAAAATGAAGAAAAAATTGCAGTTTACGATTTAGGTGGTGGAACTTTTGATATATCTATCCTTGAACTTGGTGATGGAGTTTTTGAAGTTAAAGCTACAAATGGCGATACATTTTTAGGTGGTGATGATTTTGACCTTCGTATAGTTGAGTGGCTTGTTGATGAATTTAAAAAAGAAAATTCAATGGATTTATCTCAAGATAAAATGGCTTTACAACGATTAAAAGAAGCAGCAGAAAAAGCAAAACACGAGCTTTCTGGCACTACAGAAACAGAAATCAACTTGCCTTTTATTACTGCAGATCAAACTGGTCCAAAACACTTAGTAAAAAAATTAAGTAGGGCAAAATTTGAATCATTAGTTGCTGACCTTGTTGAGCGTTCATTAGAGCCTTGCAAAAAAGCCTTACAAGATGCTGGGCTTTCTGCAAAAGATATTAATGAAGTTATCCTTGTTGGTGGTATGACTCGTATGCCTTTAGTGCAACAAAAAGTTAAAGAATTTTTTGGTAAAGAACCAAATAAAAGCATAAACCCAGATGAAGTTGTTGCAATTGGTGCTGCTATTCAAGGTGGCGTTTTAATGGGTGATGTTAAAGATGTGCTTTTATTAGACGTAACACCACTTTCATTAGGTATTGAAACTATGGGTGGAGTAATGAATAAAATCATTATGAGAAACACTACAATACCTGCTCGTAAAAGCCAAATTTATACTACTGCAGCAGATAATCAGCCGGCAGTTACTATTCAAGTTTTACAGGGCGAAAGAGAAATGGCTAATGATAATAAACGTATTGGTCAATTTGAATTGTCTGGAATAGTTCCAGCTCCAAGGGGTGTTCCTCAAATTGAAGTTACTTTTGATATTGATGCTAACGGGATTTTACACGTTTCGGCTAAAGATCAAGGAACAGGTAAAGAACAAGCAATTACTATTACTGCTTCAAGTGGTCTTTCTGAAGATGAAATTAATAGAATGGTTCATGATGCAGAAGTTCATGCAGAAGAAGATAAACGTAAAAAAGAAGTGGCAGATTTAGTAAATCAAGCAGATACATTAGTTTATTCTACAGAAAAATCGTTACAAGAACATGGTGATAAACTTGATGATGCTACAAAAGACCAAATTTCTAAAGATTTAGAAGCATTAAAACAAGTGCAAGCAAGTAACGACCCACAAGCAATAAAAAATGCAATAGAAGCGTTATCTAAATCTGCACAAAAATTAGCAGAAGTTTTATATGCAAATCAACAAAATCAAGGTCAATCGTCTGCTAATGATAGTGATAACTATCAAGAGGCACCAAAAGATGATAACGTTGTAGATGCAGATTTTGAAGAAGTAAAAGATAACGATAAAAAGTAACATTTTATAGAAATTAATAGTAGGGGCTTCTTATTTTTATGGAAGTCCCTATTTTTTTGTTGATTATATTCAAATATCGGTTTATTTCATTAAGTAAATATTTATTTAGGAGCTTTTAATTGGCTAAAGATTATTACGAAATATTAGGCGTCCATAAAAACGCAACAGATTCAGAAATTAAAAAAGCATATAGAATTTTGGCGATGAAGTATCACCCTGATAAAAATCCAGACAATAAAGATGCAGCTGAAAAATTTAGAGAAGCTACAGAAGCATACAATGTTTTAAGTGATGCCGATAAGCGAAGCCAATACGATAGGTATGGTAGAGTATTAGACGATGATAATATGGGTGGATTTTCTGGTAGTGGCGTCTTTGATGATTTATTTGGAGATGTATTTAGTGAATTTTTTGGAGGAGGCTCTCGTCAAAGTAGGGCAAAAAGACCTTCAAGAGGTTCAAGTATAGAAGTCGTCCGTGATATTACTTTTGAAGAATCAATATTTGGAGTAGAAGTAGAATTAGATGTAAAAAAAACAGAGAATTGTTCAACTTGTGATGGTAGTGGTGCAGCAGCCGGTGGGCTTAAAACTTGTGATACTTGCAACGGTAGTGGAATGTTTACTCAACGTCAAGGATTTTTTTCTGTTCAAACACCTTGTCCAAAATGTAGAGGAACTGGTCAAATTATAAAAGAACATTGTTCTGTATGTGCTGGAAGTGGCAAAAAGAAAACTTCTAAAAAATTAAAAGTAAAAATTCCTGCTGGTATTGATGATGGTATGGTAATGAGAGTATCTGGAGAAGGTAACGCTGGAGCAAATGGTGGTCCTGCAGGTGATTTATTATTGCATATTAGGGTATCAGAGCATAAATATTATAAACGCAAAAAAAATGATTTATATTTAGAGTTACCAATAACAGTTTACGATGCTATATTAGGAGCAGAAGCAGAAATTAAATTATTAGATGGATCAACAGAAACAATTAAAATAAAAGCTGGAACACAAGTTGGAGAGCGAATTACGTTAAAAGGTAAAGGTGTTCCAAAGGTTCAAGGATACGGTGTAGGTAATTTATATATTGATTTACATATTATGATACCTACAAAAATAGATAAAGACCAAAAAGAAATTTTTGAAAAATTAAGAGGCGAAGCCGATTATAATACTTTTGGTAAGCATAATAAAAATGTTTTTGAAAGAATGAAAGAATTTTTAAAAAATAATTTTTCGTAATATTTTTGAAACATTATTTATATATAGTTAACTTATCATATTTAGATAAGGAGAAAACAATGAAAAAACTTTTAATCGCAACTTGTTTATTTATCGCTTTAGCAACTACTGCTATTGCACAAGGTAACACAACAGCACCTGCTGACACTACTACAACTACTACTGAAACTAAACCAGCAGATGCACCAGCTGATACTAAAGAACAACCAGCTAAATAGTTTTTTTAAAGAGAGGTAGTTTTACCTCTCTTTTTTTATTGTTTAAGAAAATTTTTTAAAATTGTAACAATTTCGTAACATTTTTTTGTTTATCTATATACATCATTTTTTATGTTATCGGAGGAAAATATGAAAAAAGTATTACTTTCTTTATGCTTAGTTGCAGTTTTAGCAACATCTGTTTTTGCTATGTCATCAAAAGCTCCAGAAGCAGATGCTTCAAAAGAGGCAACTCAAACTGAACAAACTACTACAGAAGCTGCTCCAGCTGAAGGAACTGCTCCAGCTGCTGACGCTCAAAATAACACTCAAGACGCACCTAAAAAATAGTGCTTAAAGAGAGGTTAATAACCTCTCTTTTTTTACAATGTATAATATCCTATTAGTTGAAGACGAATATAAAATTGCTGAGACTGTAATAGAGTATCTTAAAATAAATAATTTCAGTGTTACTCATGTTTCAACTATCGTAGCTGCAACAGAGGCTATTGGTAGCCATTTTGATTTAATAATTCTTGATTTAATGTTGCCAGACGGTAATGGTGAAGATTTTTGTTATTATGTTTCATCAAATTATAATATACCAATCATTATTCTTACAGCAAAAAAAAGTGAAGAATCTCGTATTAATGGTTTTGCTTGTGGTGCTGATGATTATCTTGTTAAACCTTTTAGTCCAAGAGAATTAGTTGCAAGAGTTAAAGCTATATTAAAAAGAACGAGACCAACAGACAATATTATTACATTAGAAAAAGATATCGTTATAAACTTATCTAATAGAACGGTTATAAAAAAAGATAAAGATATAAAACTTACAAGTAGTGAATATAATATATTGATTTGTTTGATAAATAACTATAATACTATAGTTAGTCGTGAAAAATTAATAGAAAATATTAAATCTTACGATTCTTCTGATAGAGCTATAGATGTTCATATTAGAAGATTAAGAAGCAAGTTAGAAGATGATACAAAATCACCAGAAATTATAAAAACTGTTCACGGACATGGATATAAATTAGGTATAGCAAAGATTGATTCCTCAAAATAAAAGCTTTCTCCATATTTTTTCTTCTTATTATATAATTGCAACATTTATTATTATTATTCTGTTTATTTTTTTTACATTAAAAATCATAAATATGGTTTTTTCTTATTATTCAGATACTATTCATGATGATACACGTTACGTTTTGTTAGATAAGGTTAGAAGTTATTATTCTATAAATCATTCTTGGGACGGTTTTGATGGCGAAAATATGGGAGAAGATGCAAAATTATCAGGTGATTATTTTACTTTAGAAAGTAGTTTTGGTGATGTTATATATTCAACAGAAGATGATAATAGAATTTGTTGTAACGATAAAAATCATAAATATGTATCAGTTAAAGAGATTATAAATGTTAATGGTGAGTTTGTAGGTATTATTACAGTTGGATATTTTAGTGGTCATATTACTTCTCGTGCTGAAGAAGCATTACAAAAGAGGGGCTTTTCTGGGATAATTTTGACTATTATTTTATTAAATATAATTTTTGCAACAGTTACATTATTTTTTATATATAAACTATTAAAACCATTAAAAACTATTGTTGAAACAGCAGAAGCTATGTCGTCTGGAGATTTTAGGAAAAGAATAAATATTAAAAACACATCAAAGGAAATAGGTGTTATAGCAGAATCTATTAATTCTTTAGGTGATTCATTAATAAAGCAAGAAAATTTTAGACGTGATTTAACTACTATATTATCTCATGAATTAAGAACACCATTACATATTTTATTAGGTCAATCAGAAGCAATATTAGACGGTATTTATAAACCAGATAAGGAAAGAATGCTTGCTATGAGTGAAGAAATAAAAAGGGTAGTTATACTTCTTGATGAGTTAGAAGATAAGTTACTATATTATACAGAAAATTTTGCAGTCGTAGTAGAAAATGATTGTATGAGTGATGTAGTAGAAAAAATTTGTATAGGTTATGAAGGAGTTTTTGCTAAAAAGAACTTATTTTTTAATACAAGTATTGAAAAAAATATATATTTAAATTTTGATAAATTAAGATTTTCTCAAATGTTAGTTAATCTACTATCAAATGCTCATAAATATACTAAATCTGGTGGTGTATCACTATATTTAAAGAAAAATGAAAATGGAAAAGTTGTTTTAGGAGTAAAAGATAGTGGAGAGGGTATAGATAACGAGTATAAGCAACTTATTTTTGATTGTTTTTACCATAGTGATACTTATCCAGGTAGTAAAGGTGTTGGGCTTTATATCGTTAAATTAGTAATAGAAAAACATCGTTGGAATATAAATATTGAAAGCGAAAAAGATAAAGGAACTTTAATAGAAATAATAATGTAGTTTAAGGAGGACTGGAGATAGCCAAACACTATCTCCAGACTATATAGGGATTTGGATTGAACTCGTATAAAATATATAAACTTTATCAATAATCATTATCAACTATAAGTTATATATCATTATTGATTTTCATTGTCAATAATAAAATATGTAATTTTAATTATCTTTTATTAATTACTTTAAAACAATTGTGATACAATAGTTATAAATATTAGTAATTTG
>JAZSQT010000069.1:0-23638 GCA_045538075.1 Mucispirillaceae bacterium | reverse complement strand
TGAAAAACGAAACCCACTTATAAGTGGGTTTCGTTTTTCAAAAATTTTTACTGTTTTCCAATATAAGCATTTATATTGTTTAATAACGTTACAGTATATTCAAGCATTGTAGATACCATCCATGGAAAAAATATTGCTGTTACAACGACTACTGCTATAATTTTTGGAACAAAAGTTAAAGTCATTTCTTGAATTTGAGTAACTGCTTGAAATATACTAACTATCAAACCTACTACTAATGCAAAAATAAGCATTGGAGCTGCAACTAAAACTCCAACTTCTAAAGCACTCGTCATTAAAGATACGGCTAAATCTGCATTCATAATATTTACCTATTTTTCACATTATATAATATTATACTATTAAAAAGAGTTTTTACCATAAAAATATTAATAATAACTTTTTACTAATGAAGTAACTAACAATGCCCAACCATCAACTAAAATAAACAATAATATTTTAAATGGAACAGAAATCATTACTGGTGGCAACATCATCATACCCATTGCCAATAATACACTTGATATAACAAAATCTAAGATTAAAAAAGGCAAAAATAGTAAAAATCCTATTTGAAATGCAACTTGAATTTCACTCATTACAAAAGATGCTACTACTACTAAATCTGGAATTTCATCAACAGTTCTTGGTTTTGGAGTTTTTGAAAGCTCTAAAAATAATAGTAAATCACTTTTTCTTGTGTTTGATATTAAAAACTTTCTTATAGGCTCTTTTGCCTCTTTAACTGCCTCTCTAAAAGTAATTTTTTCTTCCATATATGGAGCAAAAGCCCTTTCATTAACTTGATTAAATACTGGAGCCATAATATAGAAAGTTAATAGTAATGCCATACCTATCAATATTTGATTTGGTGGCATTTGGTTAGTTCCTAAAGCCGTTCTTAAAAAATGAAAAACTATGATTATTCTTGTAAAGCAAGTCATAACCATTAATATTGCTGGTGCTAAAGCTAATACAGTAAATATAAAAACTAACTGTAAAGTAAAAGCAACGTCTTGTGGAGTTTGAGCTGTATCCATACCAAAACGAAATGTTGGTAACGGAATTGTTTGATTTTGAGCATAAGATATACCAAAAAATCCACATAAAATTACAGCAATAATAACACTAACAAAAAGTGATTTTTTTATCATTTTTTTCGTAATGATTTTAACTTCTCCTCTACAAGAGCATTACTCGTTGATATTTCATCATCAAGTTCATTTTTTCTTTTAAAAAAAGACATATATCCAGTAAATTCTCTTTTTCTCGTAAAACCTGCACGAATTTTTGTAGCTTCTGCTTCATCTGTAATTTTGTCTATTAAATTCATACCACTATCTGTAATGCCTATTATGTATAAAGTTTCACCTAACTCATAAAAAGCAAGAGATTTTCTAATATCAATATCTACCTTACCAAGCAATCTTCCACTGCCAGGAATATCTGTAAAAACTTGCTTTTTGTAATACGATTTTACAAGCCAGTAAACAGAAAGGATTATAAATAATACAACTCCCAACCCAAATAACATTTTAAAATATGCTCCAGCACCAGGAACACTTGGAGCTTTTACAGTATTACTATTTTCTGTATCAACGGGAGAACCTAAATCAACAGTATTCGGAAAAGGAAAAGATAATTTTATTAGCTTATCATCTTTAGATATTACTGGTTCTATAAAAGCAGTTTCAAAAACTACTACAAACTTTTTACGATAAGAATTTTCTGTAACATATACTTCTTTTATAGGTAAATCAAAAAATTCTTTTCTGTATTCAATATTTTCTGTCGTTTCAAAGTTTACAATAATACTATCTTTGCCATTAATAGTATTAAGATTAGAATAACCTTTAGTAAAAGTTATTTCAAATACTGCTTTATCTGGGCTTATACTGTCAGTAACACTTGCAGCATAAGCCGTCATATTAAAAGAAAAAAGAATTAAAAAAATTATGCCTAAAGGCTTAGCCATATAACCCTTCTTTAAATTTTTCAACAAGAAGTTCTTTAGTTAAAATTTCACTAATACGTATTGCAAATTTTTCGTCTAATACCATAACTTCACCGTAAGCAAGTGGTTTTCCATTAACTAAAAAATCTACTGGCTCACCAGAAGTTTTATTCATACGAATAATTGTGCCACTTTCCCAACGAAGCATATCATTAATCGTAACTTTTTTGCGACCCAATTCTACACTAACGTTAAAAAGAACTTCACCAAATATTTCTTTAATCTCTTCTCTTGTCATATTATTACCCTATTGAATAATAAATTCTGTTAAATAAATATCCATTAAGCGACCGTTAGCAAGTAATGAGTTAGTTCGCCTTTCTATTTCATTTTTTAATGATATTTTACCTTGATCAGTAGAAACTTCTTCAACAGTTTTTGATGACAATATTCTAATTATTGCATCTTTTATTTTTGGTAATTTTTGTTCAATTTCCAACATTAATTTTTCATTTTTTGGTGGCACTTCAACTGTTATTGCTACACGAAGATATTTTGCACCAGACGGATCAGTAAGATTTACTATAAACGCAGGTAAATCATACATTATACCAGCTTCTGCATTTGATTTTTGAGCTGGCTCAACGGCTAACGGATCAGCTGCTGCTTCTTGATTTTCTGTAGTTGCATTACTACCACTTCCAGAAAAAAATGTTAGATATGCAAACACTCCACCTATAACAATAATTAACGCAACTACTGCTATAATTATTATTTTTATTAAGCCACCTTTCTTTTTCTTAGGTTCACTGACTTCAATTTCTTCTTCTGCCATTATACTTCTCCTTATTCATTAGTTTCATCAAATACAGAGCCACCAGTTTCAGCTAACTCTGGGCTAATAACATTAATTTCTATCCGTCTATTTTTAGACCTATTTTCTGCTGTAATGTTCGGTAAAATAGGATGAAATTCACCGTAACCAGAGGCAGAAAGCCTTGACGGATTAAAATTATTATTTACAAAATACTTAACTACTGATACTGCCCTATTTACAGATAAATCCCAATTTGCTAATGAATTTCTGCCAACGGGAGTATCATCAGTATGACCTTCAACATTTATATTGTAATTTGTATCTTCTGTTAAGCTAATTATTTTATTAAGAATTGGATAAGCCGATGGTAAAATTTGAGAACTACCAGATTCAAAAAACACCGAATCTAAAGCACGAATACTAATACCTTTATCTGTTTTAATAATAGAAATCATTTTTTCTAAATTTTGAGCTTGTAAAAATTCTTTCATATTTTTTTGCATTTTTTCTTCAGTTTTTTCTACTGATTTTTCTAATGCTTGGCGAGCGACAATATTTTGTTCACTCATTGGAATGCTATTTGGATTTGATAATATTCCTCTACTGCCTGCAAATACACCAAACACTTGCTGAATTTTTTGCTTATCAAAATTTGCCATTGATAAAAGCAAAACGAAGAATGTAAGCAATAGCGTCGTCATATCAGAAAAAGTTGTCATCCATTTAGCTGCGCCTTTTTCGCATTCTGGACATTTCTTTTTTGCCACTTAAATAGCTCCCTAATTAATCAAACTGTGATTTACGTTGAGACGGTGGTAAATACGCATTAAGTTTCTGCTCAACGATACGAGGGTTATCTCCAGATTGAATAGACATAATACCTGCAAGCATAATTTGTCGCATATGCTCTTCTGTAGCTGAACGATTTCTCATTTTTGTATAAATTGGAGTTGCAATCATATTTGCAATAACAGAACCATAGAAAGTTGTAATAAGAGCAACTGACATGGCAGGACCAATTGCAGTAGGGTCGCTCATATTTAAAAGCATCGCAACAAGACCAACAAGCGTTCCAATCATACCCATTGCAGGAGCAATATCAATAAACATACTTGCAACTGCTGAATTATTTTTATGGCGATCAACCATATTTTCAAGATCTGATTCAAGAATTGACCTAATAACTTCTGGTTCCGTGCCATCTACTGCAAGACGAACTCCTTTTCTTAAAAATTCATCTTTCATATTTTCTTCTTCTGATTCTAAAGAAAGAATACCATCACGACGAGCTTTTACTGCAAAAGATACTAACTGTTCAATAAGAGCTTGTTCTGAGTGAGGAACATACACAAAAGCCTTAGTCATCGCTTTAAGCCCAATAACTAAATGATTGATAGGAAAAGATGCCATAATAATACCAGTAGTTCCACCTATAACAATCAATACTGACGGAAAGTCAATATAAGCACCTATTCCAGCTCCAGTAATTAACGACCATATAAGCAGTATAAATGCAATTAATATACCAACAATTGAACCTATATCCATTTGCCAACTCTTTGTAATATTTTATAAAATACAATTAATTATATATCTTTAAAATACATATATTTACAAGTTAAAATTTTATGCACAATTAAGTTATCGTCAAAAGTAACTACATACTTTAATACATAAAAAAACAATTACTATTTATACTAACTATAAAGTTTAAATTAATCAATATATAAAAAGTATTATTACATTATTTTATCAAAAACATATAATTAATAATACTACCAATAATCATTTATACATTAATTTAATTATTTAAAAAATCATTAAATATCAATATGTTCCAATAAACTTAATTATATAAATTATATTTTTATACAAAAAAATAGCCCTTTACTCATATAATAAATAAAGGGCTATTATATTTAAAATTAAATTTTAGTTATTTATTAGCAAAATCCACTCTTACAGAATGATAAGCAAAGGCTTTTTCAGCAGCTAAATACTCCTCTCCTCCATTCTGTTTAGTTTCTTCCATAATTTGAGCAGCTTCATCACGCATTGATTTAGCTTCTTCAATATTAATATCTGAACTAAACTCTGCTTTTTCTGCTAACACAACCACTTTATCATCAGATACTTCTAAAAAGCCTCTTGACATAACGATAGTAGCAGTTTCGTTGCCAGACTTAAAAGTAAGACCACCCATTTTTAACTCTGTGCAAAAAGGAGAATGTCCTGCTAAAAGCCCAAATTCACCATCTACTCCAACTGCTAATATTTCATCAACTTCTTTTGAAACAAGAGCTTTCTCTGGAGATACTAATTCAAGAAATAGCTTATCAGCCATAATTAATTACCTTTATTAGAATTTTCGTAAGCCTCAAATACTTCTTCAATACCACCTCTCATAAAGAAAAGCTGTTCTGGTATATGATCACATTTACCTTCAAGAAGTTGTTTAAAGCCATTTATTGTGTCTTTTAAAGTAACGTATTTGCCAGGTGTTCCAGTAAATTGTTCTGCAACGTGGAATGGTTGAGATAAAAATCTCTGAATTTTCCTTGCTCTTGCAACTGTAAGTCTATCTTCTTCAGAAAGCTCTTCCATACCAAGAATTGCAATAATATCTTGAAGTTCTTTATATCTTTGCAATATAGCTTGAACACCCCTTGCTGTATTATAATGCTCATCACCAACGTAAGTTGGGTCAAGTATTCTTGATGTAGAATCAAGAGGGTCAACTGCTGGATAAATTCCCATTTCAGAAATTGCCCTTGATAAAACTGTAGTAGCATCAAGGTGTGCAAATGTTGTTGCTGGAGCTGGGTCTGTCAAGTCGTCAGCAGGAACATATACTGCTTGAACAGAAGTAATTGAACCTTTTTTAGTAGATGTAATTCTCTCTTGAAGCTCACCCATTTCTGTTCCTAATGTTGGTTGATAACCAACGGCAGATGGCATACGTCCTAATAATGCAGATACTTCTGAACCTGCTTGAGAAAAACGGAATATATTATCAACGAATAAAAGCACGTCTTGTCCTTGGTCTCTAAAATATTCTGCAATAGAAAGAGCAGAAAGTGCAACCCTCATTCTTGCACCAGGAGATTCATTCATCTGACCGTAAACAAGAGCAACTTTATCAATAACGTTTGATTCTGTCATTTCAAGATAAAGGTCGTTCCCTTCACGTGTACGCTCACCAACACCTGCAAAAACAGAATAACCACCGTGTTGTTTTGCAATGTTGTTGATAAGTTCCATAATAACAACTGTTTTACCAACACCTGCACCACCAAAAAGACCTGTCTTTCCACCTTTAGTGTATGGTTCAAGGAGGTCTATAACTTTAATACCAGTTTCAAGGATTTCTACACTAGTTTCTTGTTCTTCAAGAGATGGTGTAGGTTGATGAATAGCACGAGTTTGAGAAGTTTTTAACTCACCTTTTCCGTCAACTGGTTCACCAATAACATTTAATATTCTTCCAAGTACTTCAGGTCCTACAGGTACAGAAATTGGATTGCCAGTATCGCTAACTTCCATTCCACGAACGAGTCCATCAGTAGAAGCCATAGCAACAGCACGAACAGTATCTTCTCCTAAATGTTGAGCTACCTCGCATACTACACTACGGTTTTGAGCTTTATCTTCAATAGTTAAGGCATTATAGATTTCAGGAAGTTTTCCTGATTCAAATTTAACATCTACAACAGGACCTATAACCTGAATTATTTTGCCTGTATTTTCAGCCATGAATGTTCTCCTAAATTATTTTAATGCTTCTGCACCATTTACGATGTCTAAAAGTTCTTTAGTAATTGCACCTTGTCTTGCTTTATTATAATTCAAGACGAGTTTTTTAATCATTTCACCTGCGTTTCTTGTTGCATTATCCATTGCAACCATTCTTGCTCCATGTTCTCCAGCAGCTGATTCAAGCATACTTTGGAAAACACTAGTATTAATAAACTGTGGTAAAAGTTCGTTAAGTAGAGCATCTTTATTAGGCTCAAACTCAAACTCTGGATAAACCTTTTCACCACTTTCATCAACAGAAACAGGTAAAATTTTCTTTTCTCTAACTATTTGAGAAGATGTAGATTTAAATTCGTTATATATAACATAAACTTCATCTACCTCTTCATCATTAAAGGCTTTAACAGCCAATGAACCAATTAATGTAGCATCATCGTATTTATACTTGCCACCAAATCCAGTCCATTTATCTATAATTGTAACCGAGCGTTTTTTAAAAAAATCAAATGCTCTTTTACCTACAAGATAAAGTTTTATTTCTTTATCTTCATTTTCAGCACAAAAATTAGCCGCTGCTTTTATTACGTTAGAGTTAAAAGCACCACAAAGCCCTCTATCAGAAGTAACTAATATAAGCCCAATGCTTTTTACTTTTTCACGAGGCTGAAAATAAGGGTGAACATCACCACTTGATCTTGCAGCTATATCTCTGATAAAGTTGCCTATTAATTCTGCATAAGGTCTTGCAGACATCATAGCTTCAATAGCTCTACGCATTTTGGCAGCAGAAACCATTTTCATGGCTTTCGTTATTTTTTGCGTATTTTGAACAGAACCAATTTTGCGTTTTATATCCCGTGCACTTGCCATTAACAGCTCCTTTTACTGTCTGTTATCTTTTTATATTGGAAAATTGTATTTGTTTTCCAAATTATACTGAAAATTGCTTTTTAAATGTATCAAGAGCATTTTTCATTTTATCGCTAAGTTCATCAGATATTTTTTGTTGCTCAGCTATTTCTTCTAATATGCCTAAGCCAGAAGATTTAAGATAAGCAATGTAATCATGTTCAAATTTAGCAACTTTATTTAATGGTAAATCATCAAAATAACCATTAAT
The DNA here is from genome assembly GCA_045538075.1 of Mucispirillaceae bacterium. Classification (GTDB taxonomy): domain Bacteria; phylum Chrysiogenota; class Deferribacteres; order Deferribacterales; family Mucispirillaceae; genus JAZSQT01. The sequence continues at coordinate 15,991 of JAZSQT010000069.1, read as the reverse complement.
TGCAGCAAATAAAACTGCAACTTGTTCCTGAACTGGTGATGGCTTATATTGACTCTGTTTAAGAAGTTCCATCATTCTACTACCCCTTGTAAGCTGAGCTTGAGTAGCAGCATCTAAATCACTTCCAAATTGAGCAAAAGCAGCCATAGCTCTATATTGAGCAAGGTCAAGACGTAAACGTCCAGCAACTTGTTTCATAGCTTTAGTTTGAGCTGCACCACCAACACGAGATACAGAAATACCTGCATTAACTGCCGGACGGAAACCTGAGTTAAAAAGGTCTGTTTCTAAAAATATTTGACCGTCAGTAATAGAAATTACGTTAGTAGGAATATAAGCAGAAACGTCTCCAGCTTGTGTTTCAATAATAGGTAAAGCAGTAAGAGAGCCAGCACCCATTTCATCGTTTAATTTAGCTGCTCTTTCAAGTAACCTTGAGTGAAGATAGAATACATCACCAGGATACGCTTCACGACCAGGAGGACGACGAAGTAATAATGACATTTGTCTATAAGCTGTTGCGTGTTTAGATAAATCATCATATATCAAAAGTGCGTGTTGTCCTCTATCTCTAAAATATTCTCCCATAGTGCAACCTGCAAGAGGAGCAATAAATTGTAATGGAGCTGGGTCTGACGCAGTTGCTGCAACAACTATTGTATAATCCATAGCACCATTTGCTTCAAGAGTCTGAACAACTTGGGCAACAGTAGAACGTTTTTGACCTATTGCAACGTAAACACATATCATATTTTGACCTTTTTGGTTAATGATAGTGTCTATAGCAATTGCTGTTTTACCAATTTGCCTATCACCAATAATAAGCTCTCTTTGTCCTCTACCGATAGGTATCATAGAGTCAATAGCTTTGATACCAGTTTGAACTGGCTCATGAACTGGTTTTCTTTTAATAATACCAGGAGCTACTTTTTCAATAACGTCAAATTCTTTCGCATTAATTGGACCTTTGCCATCAATAGGTTGACCTAATGAATTAACAACACGACCAACAAGCTCTGGACCAACAGGTACAGATGCAATTCTGCCAGTGCGTTTTACTACGTCCCCTTCCTTGATTGAGCTATATTCACCCATAACAACAACACCAACGTTGTCTTCTTCAAGGTTAAGAACCATTCCAAAGATTTCTCCTGGAAATTCCACGAGCTCACCGGCCATAACATTATCTAAGCCGTAAATCTTTGCAATTCCATCACCAGCACTAATTACTGTGCCAACTTCTTCCATTGTGACCTTTTTATCAAAATTTTTGATTTGGTCACGGATAATCTGGCTTATTTCTTCTGCTTTTATGTGCATAAAGCCATTCTCCTTGAACGATATTCTATAAATCTAAAAAATTTAGATATTGTTTCTATATAAGCGAGGCTTTTAATTTGTCTAACTGCCCCTTAATAGTAGCATCATATAAAACGCTACCAAGTCTAACCTTAACTCCTCCAATTAAAGAAGGATCAACAGATTCTTTTAAAAGTATCTTTTTGCCAGTAACTGTAGAAAGTTGTTTTTCTAACTCTGCCTTTTCTTTGCTATCTGGCATTGAAGCAAAAACAGCTTCAGCTTCTACAACTCCACTTTCTGATAAAATAATTCTTTTAATTTCAGCATCTACTTCTTCTAAAAGAAATAAACGTTTTTTCTCAACAAGAAGAGAAACAAAATTAAAAAGAGATTTAGATATTTTACCACTATTGTTAAGGGAAGAAAATACAGAGATTTTTTCACTATCTGTAACAGTAGGATTTTTAACAATATTTGCAAATTCTTTGTTAGTTTTTACAAGTTCTGCAAGATTTGACAACTCTTCCCATATTTTTGGAGATTCGTTTTTTTCTTTTATCTCAGAAAAAAGTGCTCCTGCATAACGTTTCGCTATAATCTGAATATTCACTTATCACGCTCCGATACGCTTAATATATTCACTGAGGACTTCTTTTGATTTACTGTCTTTCATATCCTCTTGAATGCGTTTTTCTGCTTCTTTAGTAGCAAGTTCAGCAATTTCTTTACGTAAATCTGCTTTAGCTTTTTCTGTTTCTGAAGCTATCATATTAACTGCAAATTGTTTCATTTTTGCAACAGTTTTTTCTGCCTCAGACAATATAAGCTCTCTTTCTCTTTCTGCTGCTTTTAAAGCATTTTCTTTCATCTCAACTAACTCTTTTTCAAGAGCTATCATTTTATTTTCATAATCTTTAACTTGTGCTAATGCCTCTGCTTTTGCCTTTTCTGCAGCAGCAAGAGCTTTTTCAATATCTTCAGTCCTTTTTACAAGCATATTCCTAACTGGTTTCTTAAGAAGAATATAAAGCAAAACTATAAAAATAACGAAAAGAAGAACTCTATAACCTAACCCAGCCCAATCTAAATCATGAGCAGCATCAGCAGCTATTGCATAAAATGGCATCAACGTAAAAAATATAGTAAAAAACTTTTTCACTTTTATAACTCCTTATGCAACTTTTCCAGAAATAGTATTATAAATCATATCGCTAATTGATTTAACTTCAGATTGAAGAGTTGACCTTGCATCTGCAACAGCTTTTTCAAGATTTTGCCTTGCCTCTTGAGTAGATTTTGACACTTCTTCTTTTGCTGCAACTAACATAGCATCAACTTTTTCTCCAGCCTCAGCTTTAACTTTTCTTTGATATTCTGCAATTTCGTTTCTAACTGCAGATAATTTTTGCTCATATGCTTGTTTGCTTGCTTCAACTTTTTCTAATTCACTTTCAGCAGTATTCATAAGGCTATCTATTTTTGCATTACGTGCATCAATAGTTGATTTAACTGGCTTTAAGATGAGAATATTTGTAAAAAATACTATCAGAAGAAACTGAACAATTTGAATTATAAGCGTATGGTCTAACGATACCTGAATCATAAGTATGCACTCCCATTATTTGGTTAAATTACATTTCATACTTAAAGTTGCCTAAAGAATACAGGCAAGTAATAAAATCATATAACTATACTTTTTTACCAGTAATTACAGTATTCGTCAAGCAAAACATTAATATAAATATATAATAAAAATACTGCCGATAACATTTTAATCGGCAGTATTTTCATCTAAACTCTTAAAATATCTATTCCAGGTAATGTGCCAAACTCAACGTATTCAAGAGACGCTCCACCACCTGTAGAAATATGCGAAATTTTATCGCCTACTCCAGCCTTTTTAACAGCAGAAACAGAATCACCACCACCTACAATAACTGTAACGCCTAAATCTGCTAATTTTTTTGCTATAGAAAATGTTCCTTCTGCATACGCTGGTTGCTCAAAAACACCCATAGGGCCATTCCATAACACTGTTTTACAACTTTCTAAGGCTTTTGCATACGATTCTATAGTTTTTGGTCCTATATCAAGACCCATATAACCATCTGGAATATTTATATCTGAACATGGTTTAGGCTCTCCACCAAATTTATCAGAAATAATATGATCTACTGGAAGTAATAATTTTACACCTTTCTCGTTTGCTACTTTTAAAATATCTGCTACTGTATCAAGTTGGTTTTCTTCAACCATTGATGTGCCTATTGAATAACCTTGATATTTTAAGAAAGTGTATGCCATTGCACCACCAATTAAGATAACATCGGCAAGTCCTAAAAGGCTTTTTATAACACCTAATTTATCTGAAACTTTTGCTCCCCCAAGAATTGAAGCAAAAGGTCTTTCTGGATTTTTTACTACTTTATCAAAATATTTAGCCTCTTTTTCAACGAGTAATCCAGCAGCTTTTTCACTTAAAATTGATGGAACTCCATAAACAGAAGCATGCTTTCTATGACAAGTGCCAAAAGCATCATTTACAAAAACATCAAAAGGCTTTGCAAGTTCTTTTGCAAAATCTTCTTCATTTTTTTCTTCACCTTTATAAAAACGAACATTTTCAAGTAAAATAGCTTCGCCTTCTTTAAGGTCGTTTACTGCTTTTTCTACATCACTACCAATACAATCTGCAACAAACTTTACTGGAAAAATACCTTTTTCATTAATATAATCTGCTACTGGTTTTAATGTATATGACATATTTTTTTCGCCTTTAGGACGACCTAAATGGCTTGCTAATGCAACTTTTGCACCACTTTCAAGGGCATATTTAACAGTCTTTGCAGCTTCTCTAATACGAGTATCATCATTTATAACGCCATCTTTCATTGGAACATTAAAATCTACACGAATAAAAACTTTCTTACCTTTAAGGTCTAAATCTTTAATGCTTTTTACCATATAATTTACCTCAAAAATATTTAAAGGCTTTTGCCATTAGAATATAAAAAAAGGGAGGGAAACCCTCCCTTTATTATAATTTTAGAGAACTTTAGTAGCAAGTTGTGCTGCACGAGTAGAATAACCCCACTCATTATCATACCAAGAAAGGATTTTAACCATATTTCCTTCCATAACTTTAGTAAGTTTAGAATCAAATACAGATGAATGGTCGTTACCATTAACATCAATAGAAACGATGTCATCATTAACGTATTCAAGAATACCTTTCATTGGACCTTCTGCAGCAGCTTTAATAGCAGCATTAACTTCTTCAATAGTAGTATTTTTCTTAACTTTACAAACAAGGTCAACTACAGAAACATTTGGAGTTGGAACTCTAACTGCAAGACCATCTAATTTACCTTTAAGCTCTGGTAAAACAAGACCAACTGCTTTAGCTGCACCAGTAGATGTAGGAATCATTGAAAGAGCAGCTGCTCTTGCTCTTCTTAAATCTTTATGAGGAAGGTCAAGGATTCTTTGGTCGTTAGTATAAGAATGAACAGTTGTCATAAGACCATGTTCAATACCAAAAGTGTCATTTAATACTTTTGCTACTGGAGCAAGACAGTTAGTAGTGCAAGATGCGTTTGAAATTATGTTATGTTTGCTTTTATCGTATTTATCAAAATTAACGCCTAAAACAACAGTAATATCTTCATCTGTAGCAGGAGCAGAAATAATAACTTTTTTTGCACCAGCTGCAAGGTGTTTTTCAGCGTCAACACGTTTTGTAAAAAGACCAGTTGATTCAATAACGACTTCTGCACCTAATTCTTTCCATGGAAGGTTTTGTGGATCACGTTCTTTTGAAATTTTGATTTTTTTGCCGTCAATAGCAATAAAATCATCACCATAAGTAATTTCTTCACGAAGATTACCATGAACTGAATCACGTTTTAATAAATGAGCGAGAGTTTTAGCATCAGTTAAATCATTAATGCCAACAAACTCAATATCTAATTTGTGTTCTAATGCAGATCTTAACACACATCTGCCAATACGTCCGAAGCCGTTTATTCCAACTTTAACAGCCATAAATTCCTCCAGAATAATTTATATGGTATAATAACTACCTTAATACTCTATTTTATCCTTTGCCTAAATTAAAATCAAGCAAAAAAGGATAATTTAAGTTTTTTATATACAAACAACAATATTGTTAATTACATAGGATTTGTTGATTCATTCCTCTTTAATTCATTTAAACTAGTTTTTAAAACTTTTAATGCTTCTTTTAACTCTGAATGTGAAACGTAATATTTTGGAGAATCCATTATCTTTATAAGCCTCTCTATTTGGAAAAAAGAACGCTTCCTTAAGTCAAGATACTGTGATTGCAAATTTTTGAAACTAATTTTATAATTTCTAACTTCTTCATGTAAATGTGCTAATTCGTTCTTCATTTCAACAGAATTATCTTCAGGTTTACTAACCTTTAATTTTTCAATAATTTCTGCCATTTCTTCATTTCTTTTTACTAATGCAGCATAATCTCTTGATAAATCGTAATATATTTTCTTCAATTCTTGAATTTCATTAATATCTGTGATTTTTGCTTTCTTTAACGTTCTTAATTGGTCTTTTACTTTTGCCATCGAAATTTCCATTTCCATAGCATTAGTTTTATCTGACAACATACAACCACAACTTGTAACATCTCCGGCAGAATCAGTAATTGGAAAAAAATAAATTTCAAGAGGTTTAGATAAATTATTGCTATCTGCACTAACAGTGCAAGTAAAAGATTCTCCAGTAGTAGTAACTTGTTCTAAACGGCACCATGAACAAGGTTCATTTACATTAAAAAAAACTTCGTAACACTTTTTGCCTACCATATCTATTGGGTTATCATGTTGAGAAAAAATGGCAGCAGCCTTATTGACATTGACTATATTATAATCGTATGAAATATAAAAAAGTGGTGTGTCTGCATTATCTACCAATACACGAATACTATCGTAATTATTTCTTAATATTCTGATTTGTCCGTTTGCTTCACGCAAGTCTGACGATAATCTTTCTAATTTGCCTTCTGATTCCCAAATTACTGCTTCTTTTTCGTTAATTACATTTCGCAATTCATTGATTTTTTCTTCTATTTCTTTTCTTATAGATGAAGCCTCTGTTTCTGAAGTAAAATGTTCTGGATCTGCATCAAAAAGCAAACGATATATGTTGATTATCATACTATCTTTTTCTGATAACTCACCAACACTATGTGATACTGAAGTGCAATATGCTGAATATGCTTTAAAGAAGTCGTTAATACTCTCTCCAGCCCACGTATCTTTAACTACACAGACACATTTTATATTTTCTACTACTGCTCTTAAAAAATATACAATAGTTTTACTACCACCTTTAGAAAAGAAACCGATAACTGTTTCTTCTTCTTGTAAACTTTTCTCCAATACTGCTGGAACTGGCATCGTTTTATATGAACCATCTTTATAACGAAGCATAATTTTTGAATCTACTTCATAAACAAGTAGAGAAGAATTTGAATACATTGATAAATTCTTGAAAAACTTTCGGCAACTTGTTGACATATAGCCTCCTAAAGAAAGTTAATCTATTGCCAATACGAAGCAATCTACTTTTGATGCACCAAAATATTTTAACAATCTTGCACATTCATTTAATGTTGAACCAGTTGTAAATATATCATCTACAAGTAAAATATTCAACATATTTATATTGTAACATATATTAAAGGCATTTTTTACGTTTTCTTTTCTATCTTCACTGTTTAATTCATACTGAAATACAGTTCTTTTACTTCTTTTTAAAACTTTAATATGATTTTTTTGTGCAATTTTATTAAAGTAATCTGAAATTATTTTAGCTGGGTGTTTAAATCTTCTAAAATTTCTAAGGAAATGAGATGGAACGTAAGTTATTATATCATACGAATTAATATCAAACCCTAAATCAAAATTTAATACTTTTGGAAGAAAAATTGCAGAACGTATATTATAATGAAATTTTATATTTAAAATAAGTTGCCTTATAGCACCATCATACTTAAAAGCCGTATATACTTTATCTCCGTAAAATTTTATTTTACCTGCACATTTAGGACAGTATGCACCTTCTTTACTAATGGGATAGCCACAAGTTAAACAAAAATGTCCAGCTTTGATTACGTTGTTATAACATTCATCACATAATGGTTCATTAATCTTACTAAAACCACTACAAGCTGGACATTTACCAAAAAATATTTCACTTAACACATTAACTATCTATTAAGTCGTTACCAGTCATATCTTCTGGCTTATTTATACCTAAAATATGAAGCATAGTAGGAGCAATATCTGCTAATTTTCCTTTTCCCTCTTTAAGTTTACAAGGATAGTTATGAACTATAAAAGTAACAGGATTAAGAGAATGGGCTGTATGAGGTTGATTATTTTCGTAATCCCACATATTTTCTGAATTTCCATGGTCTGCCGTTACAATTAGAGCTGCTCCAACTTTATCTCCTACTGCAACTACTTTGCCTACACATTCATCAACAGCTTTACACGCTTTAATTGCTGCTTCTTCAATACCTGTATGACCTACCATATCTGGATTTGCAAAATTCATTATAACTACATCTATATCTCCACGATTAAATACTTCTTCAAATTTTGATACAACTTCATAAACACTCATTGACGGTTTTAAATCGTAAGTTGCAACATCTCGTGGAGATGCTATTAATTCTCTATGTTCATTTTTAAAAGGTTCCTCAACACCACCATTAAAGAAATACGTAACGTGGGCATATTTTTCTGTTTCTGCAATACGAAGTTGTGTAAGCCCATTATTACTAACAACTTCTCCAAAAATATTTTTTAAATCTTCTGGTGGGTAAGCAATAGGCAAATCAAAACCTTTTTCATATTCTGTAAGAGTAATTATATCAAGACGTGGAGCTGGGCCTCTATCAAAGCCAGTAAACTCATGATCAACCATTACATGAACAAGCTCTCTAACTCTATCTGCACGGAAGTTCATAAAGAATACTCCGTCTCCATCTCTAATAACACCATCAACACCGTCAATTTTAACTGGCTTAACAAATTCATCTGTTTCTTTAGAATTTTTCATTGCAGTAATAGGATCTGGAGCATTAAACTCGCTTTTTCCAAAACGGATTAAATCCCATGCAAGTTTAACTCTATCCCAACGTTTATCTCTATCCATTGCATAATATCTACCAGTAATATCAGCAATTTTACCTGCATTATTTTCAGTTAACCAATTATGCAAATCTGTAATGTAACCTAAACCACTATTTGGTGGTGTATCTCTACCATCAGTAAAAGCATGGATAAAAATTTCTTTTATTCCAAAAGATTTTGCCAAAGCTGCCATACCTTTAATATGCTCAATATGGGAATGAACTCCACCATCAGAAATCAACCCTAAAATATGAAGTCTATTAGATGAACTTCTAACTCTATCAAAAAGCCCAGTAATAGCTTGGTTTTTATTAGCTCCACCACTTTCTATATCTTTAGATATTTTAAGTAAATCTTGGTAAACTATACGACCTGCACCAATATTAGTATGCCCAACTTCAGAATTACCCATTTGCCCTTCAGGTAATCCAACTTGCTCTTGCGAAGCATCAAGGAGAACCCAAGGATCATTTTCTAACAATTTATTATAATTTTCTGGGTTAGATAGATATATAGCATTATGTTCAGTTTCTGTTCTATAGCCCCACCCATCAAGAATAAGCAATATAAGTTTTTGTTTATTCATAATAATCTCCGTAAATAGACTTTTTACTATTGTTTCATAAAAATTAAAAGTATTCAAGAAATAAAAAAGGTCAGATAAGAATCTGACCTTTTTTTATATTATGGGGAAAATGGAGGCAACAATATTGCCAAGTCCCCTTAAACAGCTTGAAAATAGAAGAAAAAACTATACTCTAATAACACCTTTCTTTTCAAGTTCACTTTTACATTCAGTGCAAAATCTTGCAAATGGAACGTATTCAAGTCGTTTTTCACTAATTAATTCTTCACACTCAATACATACACCATACGTATCATTTTGGATTCTCGTAAGAGCTTGTTCCACAAGTTGCAACTTAAGGGCATCTGTTTCAACTTTACCAAGCATAATATTTTTATTGTATAAATTATATGCCTCATCTGCTGAATCTTGAATACCATCAGTGCCTAAATCAATAGCCTCATTATATTTCTTATTAAGTGTTTCTATTAACTCTGCACGCATTTTCAAAAGCCTTTCTTTAAAAAATTCACGTTTACTTGCTTCCATTACATACCCTCCTACTTATGATAAGGATGTCCATTAATAATTGTCATTGCTCTATAAATTTGTTCAACTACAACTATAAAACTAACTTTATATGACAATGTTAATTCTGAAAGAGATATAAATTCTTTAGAATATTTTTTTGCCATATCAGATAAGCCATCAGCTTGGCCAATAATAAATGTAATACTTCTTGAATTATGTCTTAATTCATTAAACCAATTTGCAAAAGATTTGCTATTAAATCGTTTGCCTCTTTCATCTAAGCCAATAAATAAATCATCTGCCTTAGAGTTTTTAATCATTTTTTCAAAAGTTTTTGAATTTCCACTTCCAAATTCAATTATTTCAAAATTAAAATATGGCGTAAGCCTTTTTTTATATTCAGTAAAAAAATCGTCTATATGCTTATCTCTAATTTTACCTTCAATAGCAATTTGTATATTCATAATATATTTCGTTATAAAATCATCTGCAAGCGCTTTATAAATATATATTTAGATTTTGTCAAGAATTTTATAACATTTTTTTATTTTCCTGCAAAAAACTGATATAGAAATATAGATGCACTCATAGAAGCATTAAGAGAGTCTATTTTTGCTTCCATAGGTATTACTACCTTTAAATCAGCTCTTTCAAGTAAACTTTCTCTAATACCTCGTCCCTCTGAACCTATAACTAATCCTAAAGGATATTTTACATTATCTATTTTGTTTAATTTAACGCCACCGTCCATATCTGCAGCAACTATAGAAAAACCTATTTTCTTTAAATCATCTATAGCATTGCCTAAATTTACTACTTCTATAATCTTAACGTAAAAAATTGCTCCAGCACTTGATTTATATACACCTTGATTAACTTTTGCTTGGTCGTAACGTGGCACTATTATATGGTTTATGCCAAAACAATGGGCTGCTCTAATAATAGCACCAAAATTATGAACATCTTGAATTTTATCAAGAAGCACTACGCCCTTCTCTTTTTTTATATCATCAATAACGTCTTTAAAGTCTGTATATTCAAAATCATCAATTAAAGCTGCAACACCTTGAGTTTCTGTTCCAAATTTTTCTTCAAAGACTTTCTTTCCTAACACTTCAAAAGGAATTTTCACATTATCAAAATGAACGTTAGCTCCATGTCTAACGTAAATTTTCTTTGCTTTTGACGATGCAAGTGCTTCAAATACTGGATTTCTGCCGGTAATAATCATCTACTTACCAAAACTTTTTATAATTTTATTTGCAACACTTTCTTCGTCTAATCCCATATATTTAAAAACTTCATTAGGATTGCCAGAAATAGGAAATTTATTAACACCAAAAGGAATAATGTTACAATTTATTCCCTTATAACCAATTAAACCTGCTATAGTTCCAAATAAACCACCAAAAGATAAATGGTCTTCATAAACGAAACTTTTTCCTTTCTCTAATAAAGGTATTATTTCATCTTCATTTATAAATGCTGGGCTTGAGACATTTATAACACTGATAGATATACCTTTTTTCTCTAATATTTCTTTTATTTTAATAGCCCTATGAACCATATTTCCGTATGTAAATAAAGGATATTCACCTTGTCTAATAACGTTAATTGAGCCGTATTGAAATTTGTAATCACCACTAAAATATGGCTTTCCTTTCTCGTCTGTGATTATAGGCAATTTAGAGCGACCCATAGCGATAAATATATTTCCTTTTTCTTTTGCAGCGTATCTAACAACTCTATCTGTTTCGTTAGGGTCTGCTGGAACGATAATTTTAAACCCAAAAACATTACGCATTAGACTAATATAATCTATACACATATGAGTTTTGCCATCTTCTCCAACGTCAACTCCAACGTGAGTAGTAACGAGTTTTATTGCCGTATCATTGATACCATTTAATCTATGTTGATTATATACTTCATCTACACCAAACATTCCAAAATCAGCAAAAAAACTGACTACACCATTGATAGAGGCTGCTCCAGCACAAACTGATGTATGGTGTTCTGCTATCCCACATTGGTAAAAATTATCTGGAAACTCTTTTTCTATATCAGAAGTTTTAACTGATGATGCTAAATCACAATCAAAAACTACAATTGGATTATCATTATCAACATTTGCTTTTACTATATCTAATAGTGATTTACCGAAAGCACTTCTATTATCTGTATCTACATCTACATCATACGTAATTTCTTTAGGAACATTTATCTTATATTCTGGAGTTAAATCTATTGTTTCATTAGTTGATTGAAAAGCTCTACGCATTTTTTCGTATTTTTCTAACTCATTATCAAGATTAAGTTCTTTCATTGCTTCATCGTATTTATCTCTACTTAATACTGAGCCGTGAAAAGTTTTATCATTTTCCATAAATGATACACCTTTTCCCATTACAGTATTTGCAAGAATTAATGTTGGTTCATCTGATGATTTTGCTTTTAAAAAACTTCCTAATATATCGTCAAAATTGTGTCCATCAATTTCTATCACGTCCCAACCATCAGCTTTAAAACTTGATACAATATCTAACGATGGCATAACTTCCTTTAAGTTGCCAGATATTTGGAGCCTATTATAATCAACGATTACAGTAATATTTTTGAAACCGTATTTTTTTGCAAATCTTCTTGCTTCTGCAATTTGTCCTTTTTCTTGTTCGCCATCACCCATTAAGACGTATATATCAAAATCTTGATTTAAAGCACGACTTGCAACAGCCATACCACAACCTGCCGATAAACCTTGACCTAAATTTCCTGTAGTCCATTCAACGCCTTTAACAGTTCTTTCAATATGACCTTCATAAATGCTACCAGCTTTACGAAAATACGCTATAGCTTCGTCTCTATCTATAAAACCGTAAGAAGCTAAACAAGAATATACTGCTGGTGATATATGACCGTGTGAAACTACTATTCTATCTCTATTATTATCGCAAAAATTGCTACTATTTATGTTTGCAATAGAATACAAGGCAACAAGAATATCTATACTTGACATAGAGCCACCAGGATGACCACTTGATGCCAATGTAGTCATAGTTAAAATATCTCCTCTACATCTATTTGCTTTTTCTTTTAATACAGACTTATCTAAGTTGCTAATTTTTTCTGCAAAATCATTAAAATTCATATATCACCAAATCTAAAAAAGATTTACCGTTTGCAAGGAAAGATAACTTTATAAATCTATAATGTCAATAAAAATAAATAATTGTCTTAATATATTTTTAGAATTAGAAAAAATAGATATTTATCAGCTACTTTCAAGTATTCAAAAATATTAATAGTATTTTTATATTTTAAGTGATATACATAATTAAATTTTAGGATATTGCAGTTATGATAGATAGTAATGGCAAGTGTATAACTTCTGGAAACATTTTATATACCTTTTTAAAATTTACCATACCTAATATTTTTAGTATAATGGCTTTAACTTCAGCAGGTATTATTGACGGATTATTTGTTGGCAGATACGTTGGAGAAGAAGCATTAGCATCAGTAAATATTGTAATGCCTATATATAGCCTTGTATTTGGAATTGCAATTATGCTTACTATTGGTGGAGCAGTTAGAACTGGAAAATATTTAGGCGAAAATAATGTTGTTGAAGCAAGCAAAACTTTTACTAAAATATTTTTAGTAATAACAATAATTACTATACTCGTATCAGTTATTTCTTACTTCTTTACAGATAAAGTCGTAACAATTCTTGGAGCAGACGAAACTTTAAAACCTTTTTCTTACGATTATTTAAAAGTATTATGTTTATTTTTCTTTTTTCAAGCTATGCAGTTTTCTATATCGGTATTTATACGTGTTGATGGCAGGCCTTTTCTTGCTTCGTTAGGAATGATTATAGGCTCTGTTATAAATGCTATTCTTGATTATATTTTTATAGCTATTTTAGATTTTGGAGTAAAAGGAGCAGCTTACGCTACTGGAGTTTCAGCAATAATACCATTTTTAATTTTAATGACACATTTTTTTAGTAAACAAAACAAGTTGCAATTTACAAGAGTTATTGATAATTGGAAAGAAGTTTTATCTTCAGCTTACAACGGTTCAAGTGAATTATTAAGTGAAATTTCAGCTGGTATAATAATTTTTATGTTCAACAGAATAATGATAGAAAATTTAGGGCCAGAAGGTGTTGCTGCATTTACTGCTATAAATTATGCTTTATGGACTGGCGTTATGTTATCTTACAGTATAGGTGATTCTTTAGTGCCACTTGTTTCTGTTAATTTTGGTGCTAAAAAATACGATAGAATAAAAAAATTTACTGCTCTTGGATTAGCATTATCATTTGCAATAGGTCTTATAATTTTTACTACGATGGCAATAATTCCAGAAAAGATGGTTAGTATATTTATTCCAGATACTACTTCAAGGGCATTTAATATTGCAGTAGAATTTGCTTATTACGTTAAATGGGCATTCTTTTTTATAGGACTTAATATCGTATTTTCTTCATATTTTACGGCAATCCATAGGCCATTAGAATCAGTAATAATTGCATCTATGAGAGGTCTTATTATGCCTTTAATATTGCTATTTACATTGCCTATATTTTTTGGCAATAAGGGTATATATACGTCTCTACCTATTGCAGAAATTATCACATTAATTATAGCTTTAGTATTATGGAAATATAATAATCCTACTAAACGGATTGAAAGAAGATAATAATTATGTTAAATTAATATGAAATATTAGGAGGGGATTAATGAAAGATTTAAAAGTTCTTTTCTTATCAAGCGAAATTGAGCCATACGCAAAAAGTGGTGGCCTTGCAGATGTTTCATCGGCACTTCCTAAAGCACTATCTACAAAAAAAGGTGTCAAAGTTATTTCTATTATGCCTTTGTATTCTTCTATTAACCGTGAAAAATATGGCCTTGAAAAAGTTTTAGATTCTGTATGTGTCCATATGGGAAATTGCGAAGAATGGTTTTCTGTATATCATACTAAAAAACCTTATGGCAACGATGTTTATTTTATAGAGTTTAATAAATATTTTGAACGTAATGGATTATATCACGATGCAGGAGGCGAATTTGGAGATAATGTAGAAAGATTTTCATTTTTTTGCAAAGCAGCCTTGCAAGCGTCGAAAGATTTAGGTTTTCAACCAGATATTCTTCATTGTAACGATTGGCAAACAGCTTTAGCTCCTTATTACGTAAGATGTGGAGAGGACGGCTTTTTTTGGGGAACAAGAAGTGTTTTAACTATTCATAATATTGGGTATCAAGGCAATTTTGATACTCATGCATTAGGTTATGCAAAAATTTATCCAGCAGATTTTAATTCTGGAGCTTTTGAATCTTTTGGTCGCCTTAATCTATTAAAAGGTGGTATTAATTTTGCCAATAAAATCACTACTGTTAGCCCTACTTATGCTACAGAAATTTTAGGGCCTATTGGCTCTGGAGGATTACACGATATTCTTCAAAGAAGGCGACACGATTTATGTGGCATTATTAATGGCATTGATACAGAAGTCTGGAACCCAGAAAAAGATGATTTAATCGCCTCAAAATATTCTGTCAAAAATTACGTTGCTGGGAAAAAAGCAAATAAAAAGAAACTCCAAAAAATGTTTGATTTAACTGACTCTCCTAACGTGCCTTTATTTGCTTTTATTGGCAGATTTGCTTCTCAAAAAGGCTTAGGGCTTCTTGCTGGAGCCATTGAAAGAGCAGTTAATTCTATGGTTTGCCAAGTTGTTATATTAGGCTCTGGTGATGAAGATGCTCAATGGTATTTTGGAGGGCTTCCTGCTAAATATTCTGGAGTAGTTGGAGCTTATATTGGATACGATGAAGCTCGTTCACATTTAATTGAAGCTGGAAGTGATTTCTTTTTAATGCCATCTCTTTATGAACCTTGTGGATTAAACCAAATGTATAGTCAAATATATGGAACACTTCCTATTGTTAGGGCAACTGGTGGTCTTGAAGATACTGTTGAACAATATTATGAACCAACAGGAGATGGAACTGGATTTAAGTTTTATGATATTTCTCCTGCTGCATTATACGATACTATGGGCTGGGCAGTTTCTACTTATTTTGATAGAGAAGCTCACATGGATAAGATGATAAAACGTGCAATGCAAAAAGATTTTTCATGGAATGTTCCTGCTCAAAGTTATATTGATTTATATAAAGAAATAAAAGGATAATTTTATAGAGATGATTAAGTTCATCTCTTTTTTATATTTTATGAAAATAAAAAAGAGAATAAATAGGATATTAGGGTTATTACTCGCTTTTTCTACAGTTATATTACCTATACTTTACTTTATTTTTCGTCATAGATTAAAATTTGATAAAGATAACAAGAATTTTAATAAAATTATTATATACTTAAATTAGATAGGAGTGAT